>JAYTMW010000963.1:0-8271 GCA_043728105.1 Saprospiraceae bacterium
GCAATGTTGCTCCTACAATCCCATTCTTTTGATGCCATCATATTAGACAATAATCTACCAGATGGCAAAGGCATTGATTTTATTCCAACGATAAACAATATTCAAAATAAGCCCAAGATAATCGCCATGAGTGCCATCGGGGTAGGAGAGGAGGCATTGAAAGCAGGGGCTTCGGTTTATATTGAAAAACCCATATCTATGGTGTCCATTTATCAATTATTGAATACAAAGTAAGAATAATCGTTACTATTTAATCTTATAAATACTTGTTTATCAATGGGGTAAAAACTAAACAAAAAAAGGCTTCCTCAAAAACTATATTATTAGCTTTTGAAGCAGCCCCCAAAAATAGCAAATCGAGAATAGATAGATATGAGTCATACCATCTTATATGTATTTACAGTTTGAAAGAAACAGACAATTGACCCACCATATTTCGAGCATCACCTAAACTTGCCCTTGCCGCATTTGTACGTGCAATATTGACAAGCCCCACGCCGTACCGCGCACCTAAATAAAGGTTATTCGACAGTCTGAAATTAAGACCGAATAAAAATCCCGCATCAAAATTGTTGTAATTACTCTTATTCAATTCCGTTATGATAAGCGTTGTTTCATTTTGACTCTTAGCATTGGCATTGGCTAAGTATGCCAAATAAGGTCCTGCCTGTAAATCAACACCATTTAGCTTGTAGGTGAATGGTAAATCCAGTTCGATATAGTTCAGGTTGAAACTATTGGTCGTGTTGGATGAATTGTACTGCACCGAAGACCCTTTCGTCGTCACGCTAAGTTCTGGAGACAGATAAACAGAGCCTTTCAACAGCCTTTCGGTATAAATACCGGCATGAAAGCCCCATCGTGTTTTACGGTCGTCAAAATTTTTAACCGATAGATTACTGGCATTAATACCTGCCCGAATACCCACTTGTGCGTTGGAAGTGCTGGACACAAAAGCAAGGAATAGACAGATAGACGCAACTTTTGTTATTGATTTCATGTGTTTTACGTTTTAGTAATTTTATAATTGTTCTAAATGATGGAAATGATTTTACTTATCAATATTCAAAAGATATTCCATCGCTTTTTCCATTCCAAAGTGGTAATTATGAGCAGTTTCGACCCCAAAGTGTGGCGTTTTTATCTCTAAAAGATGCTTCAATGTTTATAAATCCTATTTTCAATTTTTAGGTAGGTCTTTGAAAAGGATAGGATATAGGCGCTTTTGTTATGGATACTGAGGGGTACCCATTTGAGTATAATTGGGGCAAAAATTCCCCAATTATCGCAATTTTCCATCATTTTCACTGTGAAAAAGGGGTGGTATCCTTTTTTTACAATTAATGGTAAGAAACGTCATTTTAGATAAATATAAAATAAAATAACGTTTTCAGAAACAGATTCAAACCAACACTAAACAAGGATAAGTCTGATACTATACATCATAAAGAGTCAATAGTTTCAGCCTTTAAATAAACAGGTGAGCAATAACAGCCTGTTGTTGCTCTACCTTTTTAAATCCTATTTTATTAACAATTAAAATAAACAGGAATCATGAAAAATATAATCATTGCGCTCACCCTTTATATTGTCTGTCTGAGTTCTACGTATGTGAGAACTTCATATAATCCAGTCACAGGGAGTAACATTGATAAACGATTAGAATACTTGATAGGTGACTGGCAAAGCACAGGCTTTGTAACAGATGCAGCAGGCTACAATCAATACATTGAAATCAATCAACATATTGTAGCCAAAGGGAATGACATTCAATTCATCGTTGACGGTATCAACCCATACAATGGTTTTCGATATAAAACAACAAAAACGATTTTTTATGATGACAAAAAACAGGCTTGGCACGTAAAAGGTACTGTAAAAGACAAGTATTCTCTTGACAATAAGGTGTATATAACGGATGTCAACACCGTGACCTATACTTTTTATGATGACGAGAATAACTTGATGCGTTACTCAATCATAAAAGAGAATGATAATACCTTCGTTGAAATAGAGGAGATGTGGACTGCCAACGGTTGGGACAAAACGGCTTGGTTGAGAATGCAAAGGGCTTTAAAAGCACTAAACATTGTTAAAACCCCTAAAGGCGTTAAAAAACAGGAAGTTACTGACCGTCCAGTACATTAAGGATTGTGCGTTGATAAAAGAGATTTTTATCTAAAATCATAAAAATAGAACCTATATCTCTCCGTAAGATTTGAAAAAATCATGGAGCAGATATAGGTTCTTACTTTTTTAAGTCAGATACCCCCTCAGTATTTTTAGGCTTTTGGGGCGAAAATCATTGCTTACCTTAGGCATCAGCCCCACTACCTTGGGTACTTAATGGGTCAGATTTTCCATATTGATGTTTTGCGGTTCATATTTAAGATCATCTTCTTCGCCCATTAAATAGCCAAATGGTCGCAAATGGTCAATATTATCCATGATGACTTTGAGCATTCCCACAATCGGAAGTGCCAATATCATACCCGATGTACCCCATATCAAATTGCCAATGATTAAAGCAATAATAGACATCAAGGGATTGATGCTGACGCTTGAACCCACAACTTTAGGATAAATAACATTGTTGTCAAGAAACTGCACGATGACGGTCACACCCAAAACACCCAGTACAACCCATGAATTATCCTGTGTCACGAACACCATTATCATCGGAAAAAGCCCACCTATGATGACGCCGATATAAGGGATGATATTTAACATAGCGGCTATCAGTCCAAATAGTATGGCATGGTCAACGCCCAGAAACAAAAAACCGATTGAATTTAAAACAGCTAATATTACGACATCAAGAAACAAGCCTTTTAGATACAATTGGCAAACCATACCTATCTCTTTAATGATATCCAAAGTGCGAAATTGATACTGAGTGTCAATAAGACTAAAAAAGGTTTTGAAACGATGGCGGTATAAAAGCATGAAAAAAACCATGATGGGAATTAATGTCAAATTGGCAATAAACCCAGTTGTTGCAGAGAAAAACCCCATCAAAACACTACCAGCTTGATTGTCATTTGCATCTTTCTGTTTGTCGATCCATTTGTTTTGCTCGGTTACTGTGTAGCCCCATTGTTTTCTGATGTATTGTTGCAAATCAAAGATTTTTTCATTCAATTTACCTTTCAGCATCGGCATATCGTCTGCAAATTGAGCGATTTGGTAGCTCAAAATGACAATGAGAAAACCAACAAACGCGGCTATAAGAACAACACTGACAAGGGCAGCCAACCACCGCGGAAACTTCCTTTTTTCCAAATTTTTACTGAGGGGTAGAACGATGAACGCGAATATGGCGGAGAATGTAAGCGGTAAGAACACATCCTGAGCTGCAATTAAGAGAAAAGCGGAGAGAATCGTAAAGAGTAAGAAATAGGTAGATTGCGTGAGAAAACTTTTGTTTATCATTTTATGCTATTGAGTTGATTGGAAATGTTTTTTAAATGTTTGGGTAAAGGTATTAAAAGGAGTCTATTGGATAAAAAAATCAACTAACCGAGCGGATACTATTTTTGCTATATTTGTATAAAATTGATAAAAAACAAAACAATGCGCAAAGAATTAATCGAAGATAAGACTTATAAAGGAGAAAATTACGCTGAAAAAGCACTGCAAATAGTAGAATATGAAAACTGTACTTTCTCAAATTGCATTTTTTCTAACACCGATTTGTCAGACATCATATTCTCGGAATGTGTATTTGAGGATTGCGATATGAGTATGGCAACTTTGAAAGGAACGGCTTTCAGAGAAGTGACCTTCAAAAGCTGTAAAATGTTGGGTTTGCATTTTGACGATTGCAACCCGTTTCTCTTGTGCTTCAATTTTGAAGGTTGCACGCTCAATTTCTCTTCGTTTTTTAAGCTAAAACTGAAAAACACACAATTTAAAGATTGCAAGTTGGAAGATGTTGATTTCGTAGAAACCGACCTCACCAATGCCGTTTTCAAGGATTGTGACCTCAACAAAGCAGTTTTTGATAACACAAAATTAGAAGGCGCGGATTTTCGGACAGCTGTTCGTTTTGCGATTGACCCTGAAATCAACAGAATAAAAAAAGCGAAATTTTCAACACAAAATATTGCAGGGCTTTTGCTTAAATACAATATCACAATCGTGTAATTTCCGTTTAGGATAAACCCGAACCAAAATAAATTGATTGAAAACATTAAAAATGCGTTAGGTTTACTATTTTTGTAAGCATCTTTCCCCCCCCTCAGTATTTTAACGAGTAATAACCAATTTGGAACAACCAATAATGAAACAGCACTACGGTATCATCGAACTTGGAACAATCGAAAACGTCGGCGAAACAGGGACTGAAATAGACCTTATCAAAGCCCAATTTGTACATTATCCAGATTGTCAACAACTGACAATATGGTTACCACAATATGGTCGGCAAGGTTACGGCAATATACGCTTGATTAACAACAAAACCAAAACGGTTGTTGCCGACAAACCCGTTGCCGACAGACTGAATGGCAGCGTGCAAATTCTTTGGGATACTTTAAGTATTGCACCCAGCGACTATACGATTGAAATTGAGCACCCGAAAGGTGGTAAGCACATTTTGCCATTCAAAAAATTTGCAAAAACGAAAGAAGTTAAGCAGAAAGACCCTTTGCCCTTGCCGCAACAGCAACAAACCACCCCCTCAGTATGGAACATTTATAAAGATGGTTTTGGCAATACTTTGCCCAATGAAGACCTTATTCTTAGAGAAAAAGTAACAAAAGAGTTAGTCGAGAAGTTTACAAGGTATGTGACCTACGAAGGTAGTTTTAGGGCAGGTTACGTCATTTACGTTGAAGGCGATTTACGCTTAAAGTTTAGCCATGAAATGGGCGGTGGCGATTGTAAATTTTATATCGAGATACACACTGAAAAGCAATGGGAAACCACTACTATGACCGCCCTCAGTAGAAGAGCCGATATTTTGGCGTTTATTGCTCACGCGGTTCAAAGTGATCATGCTTCGAATTGGCAATATGAAATAAGGGAAAACTGTATTTATTATTATTGATAGTTATTGTATTTTTGTCGTTCTTTACTGCTCAAAAAGACTTATTTTTGAATAGAAATAACAACATTTTCAAACCAGTTTTCAAAAACAAAATTTATTATGGCACTTTTTGGTTCGTCTAACCCTTTTTTGAAAGAGGAAAAATTTAAAGGTATCCTCGACAATGAATTTGCAACGGAAGCTAAGATGACGGTTTCGGGTGCAGTCAATAAATCATTGATTCTCACTGGTTTATTGCTTTTTACGGCAACTATTGGCTATGTTATGCCGAACATGATGTTCCTTTGGGTCGGTGGCATTGGCGGCTTAATCGCTGTGTTGGTGGCGAGTTTCAAGCCGCATTTGTCGAGCTATCTCGCGCCTGCGTATGCGCTTTTAGAGGGTTTATTGGTGGGTACGATTTCAGCGATTTATGCTGCGGCTTATTCAGGTATTGTCATCAATGCTTTTCTCAGCACCATAGGTATTTTGGTGGCGATGTTGCTCATCTACAAATCGCGTATTATTGCTATCACTGAAAGATTCAGAATGGGCGTTTTTGCAGCGACAGCTGCCATTGCCTTTGTGTATTTGTTGTCCTTTGCTCTTTCGTTTTTTGGTATCGAAATACCTTATTTGCATGAAAATAGTGGCATGGGCATCCTCATCAGCGTTGCCATCATCGTCGTTGCTACATTAAATCTGTTGCTTGATTTCGATAATATCGAAAAAGGAGAAATGCACGGCGCCCCTCAGTATATGGAGTGGTTTTCGGCTATGGGTTTACTCGTGACGCTCGTTTGGTTGTATTTAGAAATGCTGCGGTTACTGGCTAAAATCTCTCGCTCACGTTAGAATATAGTGATATAAAAAAAATAAAGAAGCTCTGTGGTTTGTCCACAGGGCTTTTTTATTTTTTAGCTTAATAGAAATGTAAGAAAATAGTCATAAACTTGTAATAACAATAATAATTAATACTTTTGTGAAGTATCAAAAATAAAACACAAAACAATTTCAAATAAACAACAGAAAATGACCGTCCTAAAACCCTGCCCAACCTGTGGTGCAAAAACAAAGTATAGCCTTCAAAAAGGTATTCCGAGCTATAAACCCATTCAAGACGAAGAGGTTTTCACTAAAATCAATCAATTAAATAAGGTCGTCAAGAAGTATAAGGATCAAGTTGAACTCTTGGAAAAAGAAATCCAGTATTTGAAAAAGGAAAAAGAGTCTTAATCTTTACCGTCTTTTCATCATTTACCAAGCAGCATTCCCTAATATTGCGGGATAAACGCTTTATCAATGATGAAACATCTACACATCCTGCTTTTGGCTTTGCCAATCACTTTGTTCTGCCAAAACAAGGTAACGGACTCGATTCCTACTGCCTTAGAAACGGTTGAAATCGCTGCAACACGCTTGACATTGACTGAAAACAAAGCCCCTTTGGCAGTGACGGTCTTGGACAAAAAACGCCTGCAAAACGCAACCCAACAATTATCACCTTACGAAGTGTTGAGTGCCATTCCAGGGGTATTTGCGATGAATCCTGACAATTTTTCACAGGATTTGCGGATTTCGATACGCGGTTTTGGCGCAAGATCGGCTTTTGGTATTCGTGGCATTCGCCTTTTTACGGACGGTTTACCCGAAGGAACACCTGATGGACAAGCCGATGTGGACAATTTGGACATGGGCATCATTCGCCAAATGGAAGTGTTGCGTGGCGCAGCGTCTTGTCTCTACGGCAATGCGTCGGGCGGGGTCATTTATATGTTGACCGAAAACCCAACAACACGTAAACCGCTTTTGGAAGCGCAAACCAGCTTCGGTTCTTATGGTTTTCAAAGGTATCAACTCAAAGGAGGTCAGAAATTGGGTAAATTTCTCTATTTTCTCAATGGTTCACTCAATTATACTGAGGGGTATCGCGCGGGAAGTCAAATGCAAAATGCGCTATTAAATGGCAAAGCCACCTATAATTTTAATGAAACGACCAAATTGACGCTATTAGCAAATTACGGCAACAGCCCAACAGCCTATGACCCAGGCGCATTGACTATTGAAAAAGTAAAAGCCAATCCACGACAAGCCGATTCCACAAATGTGCTTTTTGAAACAGGCGAAGCGGTGACACAAAGTAGGGTAGGAGCGACTTTTGACACCAAATTCAAGCAAAAACACAGCATTTCTGCCCGTACTTTCTACACCTCTCGACGTTTACTCAATCGGCTGCCCATTGCCGCCAATGGTTTTGGTGATTTGAAACGCAATTATTACGGTGGCAGCGTGAGTTATCAATTAGATGAGCAAATTGGCAATATGGCTTATCGTTTAAAACTCGGTATTGACGTTGAAAATCAAGAAGATAGACGACAACGTTATGCCTATTTGAAGACTGTAACAGACGGTGTAACAAAATATAAACAAGATAAATTAGCACTCGACCAACTGGAATCGTTTCAAAGCACAGGCGTTTATTTGTTGCAGGATTTGCAACCAACAGACAAGATCTTATTGTCGTTTGGTTTGCGATACGACGATTTGAATTTGAAAGCCGCAGATTATTTTCTCTCCAATGGCGACCAATCGGGCAGTCGGCATTTCACAAAAGTCAATCCGATGGCGGGTGTGAGTTATGCTTTTGCAAAAAAGGCTTCCGTTTATGCCAATTATTCATCCACGTATGAAAGTCCGACGCTCAATGAGTTGTCAAATAACCCTGACAACACAGGCGGTTTTAATCCAACACTCAAACCACAACAAGCGCAATCGCTTGAAATCGGTGCAAAAGGCAATTTTACTGAGGGGGGGCATTTTGATGTGGCTTTGTTCAGAATTGAAACTCAAAACGACCTCGTGCCGTACCAAATCACAGGACAAACAAGTAAGACTTTTTATAGAAATGCGGGTAAAACCTTGCGAAAAGGCTTAGAAATAGGCGTAAACTATACTTTTACTGAGGGGGTCACGGCTTACTACACGCAGACGTTTTCCAACTTTAAATATGAAACGTATTCTGTTAACACGACTTCTTTTGATGGCAATGTCTTGCCAGGCATTCCAAAAACTCATGCACAATTAGAACTCCGTTACACGCCGACAAACGGCTTTTTTGCGATTGTTCAAGGGCGTTATGTCGGAAAAGTACAAGCCAATGATGCCAATACGGCTGCCGCAGATGCTTATTCGGTCTTGAATCTCCGTTTAGGACATACTTTTTCTATAAAAAAGTGTGAAAT
>JAYTMW010000964.1:0-2910 GCA_043728105.1 Saprospiraceae bacterium
AAAAAATAACTAAACGTAATGATTCAGATACCCGTAAAGGCATCAATTTGAGTTATGCTGTTTTTTAATAATTATAGTGGTGTAAGTGGGTCGCTTAAATGAAACTTTAAGCCTAATTTAATTGGTTGTGTGGTGCAAGTTTGCTCACTGTATCTGTTACGCTTCCCGAAGAAAGAACACCTTAGAGGCAGTTTTAAAATGATGGTGCTAATTTAGTAGTTTTATGTTTTTTCTCAAACTAAAAGTTATCAACAAAATGTGGATAACCAGTCTAACTTATTGATTATCAATGAAAAATAACCTTTTTTTTCTGTGGATAAGTTTTCCACATTGTTTATAACTAATTGTGGAAAAAATTATTCCTTTTTTCTAAACAATGTAAATATAAGTGCTTTAAAAACAAAAAAAAGGGTAATAACACTTCATTAACCTTTTTTGTTTGAAAATAAAGACGCTTGATAATGCTTTCGCCTACATGTAAAATATGTGGAACAAAAGTATGTATTTTTCATTTATTTGATACCAAAAAGAGGTTATAAGTTGTCCACATTTTCTCCACATTTCTCCACATTTCTCCATTTACGGTTATCGTTTAGAAAAAGTTTCTCCGTCTGAAAAAGAATGTTACCATTAAGCTGATAGACAACGAAACAAGGATAATATACCAAAATGCACCCGAATGTGTGGGGTCAAAAAACGGAATTTTGACGTTCATACCAAAGAACGAAGCGATTACCGTAGGCACCATCAAAACGATGGTGATGGTGGTGAGTTGCTTCATAACTATATTCAAATTGTTTGAAATGATTGACGTATAGGCATCCATGGTGCCGCCCAAAATGTCGGTATAAACCTTCGCCGTGTCTAAGGCTTGGGAATTATCAATGATTAAATCTTCCAACAAATCCAATAAATCTTCGTCTTCTTTGATGTGGATAAAATCCGTCCGTTTCATCTTCATTTTCAATAACTCATTGGCATTCAAGGAGTTAACGAAATAGACCAATGACTTTTCGATATTCAACAATTGACGGATTTCCATGTTCCTACTCGATTCATACAATTCCGCCTCAATAACATTGCGTTTGTGGTTCAATTTGCGCAAGCTACTCAAATATCTATCAACATTTTGCTCCATTATTTGAAGCACAAAACGCTCCTCGTGCGCAGGATCAAAATTTTTCACACGCCCACTCAAAAACTGTTCAATGACAGGATTTTCAAACGCACATATAGTAATAACATGCTCAATTGTGATGACAATACCAATTGGCACGGTCAAATAAATGGCAAAATTTTCTTTGTCTAACCCATTGTTCAAAACAGGAGACGCAATGATGATGGTACGCACGTCATCCTCACGGTCGTAGCGTGGGCGTTCATCTGTATCCAACGGGTCAGTCAAGAAATCAAGCGGTACGAGAAATTTTTCGGAAAAGTTTTCCAACTCTTCACGGCTAAAAGGCGGAGAAATGTTAATCCAACAAGCGGGTTCTGGCTCTGGCAACTCCGTTAGTCGTCCATTGACTTTTGCGTAGTATCGAATCATAATCGGCAGAGTCCATTTTTTAGAATTTTGTTAGAAAATGAGTTATTAGGTTATTGAGTTATTAGGTTATTGGGATTCTGAATAATAAATAACCTAATAATTCAATAACTTTTAAACGCCGCAAAGCTATGTCAAAAAGGCTAAAATAAAGCATGGTTTAAGGTTAAAAAAACTTCTTTTAATGTTTTTAGGCAAAAATACTGAGGGGGTGCTTTTTTCAACAAATCAACAATAAACTTTATAATTAAAAACTTTATGTTTTAAAAATAGAAAAATGTAAATAATTTGTAACTACATTTGAGGCTATTAAAAACGAATAATTAACTTCTTGAAAAATGTATTGCAATGACGAAAATAACCAAAACTCAAATTAGCAAATCTAACGCTCCTAAATCAACAAAAACACCAACAAAACGTACAAAAGACCATGATATATTTGTGCGTGGCATTTTAAGTATCAACGGATTGGTGCTTAAACTTTTGCAGCATTATATCCCCAAAGACATTCAACCCTACTTAGATTTTTCGACTTTAAAAGACATTACTGATACGCAAGTGAGTGGCAAACTCAAATTTACCCAAGCCGATAGTATTCATGAATGTGCTTTAAATATGTCTAATTTACCTGATGCTTTCAAACTTTTGGATGGATTCCCATTGTTTAGATTTTGTTTTTTATGGGAACATAAAAGTGGTAAACCTGAAAATCCGATTGAGTTTCAAATAGAACCGTATCGCTACGGGATTATTTACGGCGATTTGAAAAAAGAGCAAACGCCAAGCATTGTGATACCCATTTTATTGTATCATGGTGTTGAAAAGTGGGATAAAAAGCTCCTTTATGAACGAGTGGAAGCATATTTACCACCTGAATTGTTGGCATATATTCCTTATCCAAAATATATTGTCATTGATTTGCAAGCCATGAGCGAAGCGGATATTGAAGCCCTTACCGATTTGGAAGAACTGCGGGCGGCATTTATTGCGCTAAAATATGGACATGATAAAGAATTTTTTAAGCAAAATATGAAAAAAGTACTTAAATTTACCAGAGATTTGCCTGTAACGTATGTTTTTCAAGAGTTTTTTACAATGTTACTCGAATATATGCAAAGAAGAGCGCAAATCGAAACCCCAGAATTTGAAGATATTGTTGAACAAAATATAGATGACGAAATGGCTACAAGAAAAGTAATTAAAACAATGTTCGAAGTTAGGGATGAAAAAGCTGAACTTAGAGGTAAACTTGAAGGTAAACTTGAAGGTAAACTTGAAGGTAAACTTGAAGGTAAACTTGAAGGTGAACTTAACGGTCTCCGCAAAGCAATTTTCTTCGCTTTAAAAACAACCTCATTGACAGA
>JAYTMW010000965.1:0-9017 GCA_043728105.1 Saprospiraceae bacterium
ATTTATGTGAATTGGAGCGACCAAAAAAATGGTGCTTCTAACACCGATGTATGGCTTGTGAAGTCAAAAGACGGTGGTAAAACGTGGTCGTTGCCTACAAAAGTGAACAATGACAATGCCAATCGGCAACAATTTTTAACTTGGATGACAGTTGATCAAGCCAATGGTAATCTTTGGTTTTCGTTTTATGATAGAAGAAATCACGGGGATGACTCGACAGATTTTTATATGGCTCTGAGTAAAGACGGTGGTGAAAATTTTCAAAATTTCAAGGTCAGTGAAAAGCCTTTTAAGCCAAATCCGCTGGCTTTTTTTGGAGATTATACCAACGTTACAGCTTTCAATAATGTCGTTCGCCCGATTTGGACAGCCATGAATTCAGACGGACAAAAAACGGTTTATACGGCGTTGATAAATACTAATTTTTTAACCTCAAATACTGAGGGGGTGTCTCTTTCAAAGGAAATTGAGAATACTTATAGCTTCCCAAATCCTGCGCAAGATGATTTGACCATTGTATTTGAATTAAAAACAGCGATGAAGTTATGTTTGAAAATTTATGATGCGGCAGGTAAAGAAGTGATAACCATTTTTAAGAAAAAAATGTTTACAGAAGGTAAGTTTGAAGAAGTCGTTTCTTTAAAAAATGATAAAATACCTTTTGGAACTTACACGTATATATTGATGAATAAAAAAGGGAAACAATTGGCGAGTAATAGATTCGTTAAAAGATAAAACCAATGTTAATTTAACACGAATAAGGCGAATATAAAAACGAATTTTTCTAATCAATCTATTTCAAATTTGTCAAAACCTAAATTAGAAAAATTCGTTTCTATATTCGTATAATTCGGGTTAAATTTCAACTCAATTTTTCAATTTTTCAATTTTTCAACTTATTTAAAAATCCAAACGCTTATGAAAAAATTACTTCTTGGCGCACTCAGTTTGTGCCTCCTTGTGCTAACAAACGCTACCTTAAAAGCGCAAGATGACCTTTCAAAACCCATTCCTTTCGACCCCTCAGTAAAAATGGGTACGTTGGCAAATGGATTGAAATACTACATCAAAAAAAACGGTAAACCTGAAAAAAGATGCGAGCTTCGGCTTGCTCTTAATGCAGGTTCGATGCTCGAAAAAGACGACCAACAAGGTTTGGCGCATTTTGTGGAACACATGTGTTTTAATGGTACAAAAAACTTCAAAAAGTCGGCTCTTATTGATTTTTTAGAGAGTGCAGGTGTCAAATTTGGCGCACATTTAAACGCTTATACGTCTTTTGACGAAACCGTTTATATGTTGCAACTACCCACCGACAAAGAAGAAATTTTCACAAAAGGCTTTCAAGTTTTAGAAGATTGGGCGCACAACGTTTCCTTCGATGCTGACGAAATTGAGAAAGAACGTGGCGTGGTTATCTCCGAGCGCAGAGGTCGTTTGGGTGCTGGCGAGAGGATGCGCCAACAATGGTGGCCTACTGCTTTTGAAGGCAGCCGCTACGCAAATCGCTTACCAATTGGCACAATTCAAGTGTTGGAAGGCTTCAAACATGAGTCGTTAAAGGATTTTTACAACACTTGGTATCGCCCAGAATTGATGGCAGTTTGTGCCGTCGGTGATTTCGATGTGGATAAAGTGGAGGCTCTAATCAAAGAAAAATTTAGTAGAGTAGAGCAAAAACCAAACGCCGCAAAGCACGAGAACTTTGATGTGCCTGACCACAAAGGCTTGCGGGTAGCCATTGCGAGCGACAACGAAGCCACGCAAACCACCATTCAACTCAATTACAAGCACCCCCTCAGTATTAGCTCGACTTTGGGCGATATGCGCAAGGGTTTGATTGGCGAAATTTTCAATAATATCCTCGGCACTCGTTTCGATGAATTGATTTCTAAAGGCGGTACACCATTTTCTTTTGCATACAGTGGATACTCCAATTATGTGCGCACAAAAAACGGTTTTCAGTCCTTCGGCATGGTCAAAGAGACAGGCATTTTGGAAGGTTTGAGGATGCTTTTGACCGAAAATGAAAGGGTAAAAAAGCATGGTTTCAATCAAGGTGAAATGGATCGGTCTAAAAAAGAAATGATGACCTACATGGAAAAAGCCTTCAAAGAACGAGATAAAACCGAATCAGGTAACATCGTTCAAGGCATGGTAAGTAGCTTTTTAGAGAGCGAGCCAATGCCCGATGTGGCTTTTCAATTAGAATTTTACAAGAAATATTTAGACGGTATCACGCTTGAAGAAGTGAATGCGTTGGGTAAAAAATGGATTTTTGAAGACGGCAATAATGCTACTTGTGTCATCCAAGCCCCTCGTAAAAGTGAACTGAAATTGCCTACCGAAGACGAAGTAAAAAAGGTTTTTGAAGACATAAAAATAGCTAAAATTGACCCATTAATTGAAGAAGCTGTTGCCACGCAATTGATGAAAGATATGCCCAAAGCGGGTACTATTTTGAGCGAAAAAAAGAATGCTGAATTGGGCATCACGGAGTTGGTTTTGTCGAACGGCGCAAAGGTTGTTTATAAGCCCACAACCTTCAAAAATGATGAAGTTTTGATGAGCGCATACAGTCCTGGTGGCTACACTTTATACCCCGTGGTGGACAATGACAACGGCAGTATGGCTTCGTTTGGCATCTCTCAATCGGGCTTAGGTGAGTTGGATGCGGTGCAATTGCAGCGTTACATGACGGGTAAAATTGCTCGCATTTCGCCTTACATTTCAGAATTATTTGAAGGGTTTAATGGCAGTTATTCACCAAAAGATGAAGAAACAGCTATGCAAATGCTTCATTTATACTTTACGGCTCCTCGAAAAGACGAAAAAATGTTCAAGAATGTTTTGACTCAACAACGGGTTTTTGTGGAGAACATGAGCAAAAGCCCCGAAGCCGCTTTCCGTGATTCGGTGATGATTGCGATGTATAAAAATCACCCTCGTCGTCAACCTTTCAAAGCGGAGCGTTTGGACAAAATAAACATTGATCGGGCTTATGAAATTTATAAAGATAGGTTCGCTGATGCGGGTGATTTTACCTTCTTTTTTACAGGAAATGTAGAAGAAAAAAAGTTTCGCACAATGGTCGAAACCTACATCGCAAGCCTGCCCACCAAAGGTAGAAAAGA
The DNA here is from genome assembly GCA_043728105.1 of Saprospiraceae bacterium. Taxonomy (GTDB): domain Bacteria; phylum Bacteroidota; class Bacteroidia; order Chitinophagales; family Saprospiraceae; genus JAAFJT01. The sequence continues at coordinate 3,135 of JAYTMW010000965.1, forward strand.
GACGTGGAAAGACCCTGCCGTTGAGCCTGTAAATACGTCGATTTCTAAGAACATTCAACGAGGAATTGAGCCCAAAAGTACGGTGCAAATGACCTACATCGGCGACTTCAAATTTGACCGTCGTGGCAACTTTGAAATGGCGGCTTTGGTGAAATTATTGAGTACGAAATTGCGTGAGAAAATCCGTGAAGAAAAAGGCGGTACGTATGGCGTGCAAGTGACTCCGAGCCTTTCAAAATTTCCGAAAGAGCGTTATCAGTTGACCATTTCGTTTGGCTGCGCACCTGAGAAAGTGGTTGAACTCATGGATGCCGCTTTGAAAGAAGTGGAAGACATAGTGAACAATGGTAGCGACGAAAAAAATATGACCAAAATCAAAGAAACTTTCCTACGTGAGCGTGAGACGGACATGAAGGAGAACCGTTTTTGGTCGGGCTATGTGGCTTCATCCTATCAAAATGGTCTCGACGTGATGGATATGACCAAATACAATGCTTGGGTGAATGCGCTTACGGGTAAAGATTTGAAGAAATTTGCTAAAAAATACATCAAGAATGGCAAATTGGCGAAGTTTACTTTGAAGCCTGAAACGAAAGTTTAAATGAATTAAAAATTAAGAATTAAAAAATAAGTGTCGAATGGCGTTGTGCTGTTCGGCATTTTTTTTTGATGAAATAAAGTCCGTAAATTCGTAAAATTTGTAGCTCGAATAAACCCAAAATACTGAGGGGTCTCCTTTTTAGACAAACGGATTTTATCTGAATTGCATTTACAAAACATTGATAATCAATAAGTTATTTCAAGAAAGTCTTATTTGCAGACTATTTGTTTCATCGAAAAATATAGAATTGTTTTAAAAATTGTGATAAATTATCTACATTTGTATTATTGATTTAAGGATGTTTTGTTTTAAATGTAAAATCATAATTTTATATGATTGATTGTTTATAAATCATCGCTCATCATAAACAAATAACCTAAATTTTAACAAGGCAAAAAATGCGAGCAAATTCGCATTTTTTGCCTTCGTTGTTTTTACAAATATGCGTTAACGAAAATTCGCTAAAAATGCCGATGGAACAATTGATGGTATCAACCGAAGAAATATCTCACTCGCTCAATAAAAGATTTAAGGAACTAAAAGTCGTTTTTTCTTTGATTGAGCAGAATGTGATGGAGGGGAAAAAAATTATGGAAGCCACATACAACGATTTGTCGAGGCAAGTGATGGCAATAGTCCACATCATGCACGAAAATTTGAATGATGCTTCCGATTTAAGTAAGGAAAAAAAGGATCAAATCATTGAAGAAGTGCGCCGTTTTATGCTGCCGACTATTCTCCAAACTGAAACAACATCTCGTTTTTATACAAAACCTTTGGGTTATGCGGGCGATTTTGTTGCCATTGAAAACATTTATAATTGCCATGAAGGCGGCTCAACCGTAATTGGGAAAATTGTTGATAGAATGCACATTGAAGCCCAAACAGCTTTGGCAGTGCGCAATCGCAGACAATTGATTACCAATGAGTTATGCAAAATTTATCAACCAAACTCACCCCTCAGTATTTTAAGCATTGCAAGCGGCCCAGCCCGTGAAATTTATGATTTTTACAAGCGTATTGACGCAAAAATGGTAAAAACAACACTGGTGGATTTTGATGGTGAGGCACTTTCTTTTTGTCGAAAATGGATTAAAGAAAACAATTGGCAAAATCAAATTGCAACGCTACAAACCTCCATTATGAACCTCATGGTTGGTCGCACGCCCTTTGTCATAGAGCCGCAGGATGCCGTTTATAGTATAGGTGTCATAGATTATTTTCAAGATAAACACGTTGTTAAATTATTGGATTACATTTATGGCATCTTGAAACCCAACGGAAAAGTGATTCTTGGTAACTTCCATAAGAGTAATATTTTTAAAGAATATATGGATAATATTATGGAATGGAAACTCAATCACCGCTCCGAAGACGATATGGAACGCTTGCTGTTGCAATCAAAATTTGCGCAAAAAGGACGTATTTTCTTTGAATCTTCTGGCTTAAATATGTTTTTGGAAGGCAAAAAAAACGAATGAAAATGTGTCGTTTTGATTCTTTTTGAGTCTATCTAAAGGTGTTTAATTCTCATTTTTGATAGGTCGTTTGTAAAAGTATTGTCATACGTCCATTAAAATGAGTCATTCACCTAACTTTTTGACGTTTTTAGTAAAATAAAAACATCTTATTTTGAATTTTCTTGTTTAATTTTCGATTTTCGCAACCAATTGAAAAGTGACTTCTTTGAATCTATAAATAAATATACTTTACATGACCACCTTTGATAATAGAAATCTTTCTTTTGAAATAGCTAAAAACGTAGAGGTAATCACTCAAATTGAACCTGTAGTTACGGATGCAGTTGAAAACATATTAGTAAACTCAGAAGAGTGTTGGCAACCATCAGATTTTTTGCCCGACATGAGCAAAGGGGAAGCTGCTTTTGATGAAATTAGAGCTATTCAAGCACGCTCGGCAGGTTTGCCCGATGAAGTAATTGTATCTTTAATTGGCAATATGATAACTGAGGAGGCTTTACCCAATTATCAAACCTTTTTCCAACTCATAGAAGGCATCAATGACGAGCGTGATTTTACAAGTGACAAAGGCTGGGTGCGTTGGTCAAGAGCTTGGACGGCAGAAGAAAATCGTCATGGCGATTTGTTAAATAAATATCTCTATTTATCGGGCAGAGCCAACATGAAGGATGTAGAAATAACCATTCACAACCTCATTACGAATGGTTTTGACGCAAACACCGATCATTGTCCTTATCAAACAATGGTTTACACCTCTTTTCAAGAAAGAGCCACTAAGGTTTCACATCTCAACACGGGTAAATTAGCCGATAAAGCGGGTGATGAAGTGTTGTCAAAAATCTGCAAAACCATTGCGGGTGATGAAGCAAGACACGAAAGAGCCTACAAATCTTTTATGTCAAAAGTGTTTGAAATTGACCCAAATGGTGCTGTTAGTGCTTTTGAAAAAATGATGCGTAAACAAATCACGATGCCTGCCGTGATGATGGGAAAAGACGCAAAAGACGATGTTTTTACTCGTTTTTCAACCATTACACAGAAAGTTGGCATTTATACCGCTTGGGATTACGCCAAAATCATCGAACATTTGGTTGATTTATGGAAAATTGAAAGCCTCACAGGTTTGGACGCTGTCGGTCAAAAAGCGCAAAGTTATTTGGTCGGCTTAGCGGATAGATACATGCGGGTTGCCGATAGAATGAAAGCACCTGAAGAAGTGAGTTTATTGTGGTTAAGTAGATAATGTAACGGCTGATTTATCTGCCGAAATCATAAAAAAACTAAGAAATACTGAGGGGGTATCTCGATTTATTCGATGATGCCCCTTTATTCATTTATCCATTCAAACGTTACTTTCGATATTTTGCCAACAAATCTTGAAACCGCTTTTCGCCCCGCAAACGCTCCCAACGCCCATCGTTGGCATACAATTCGGAGGTAATCCCTTCCGTTGGATTCAGATTTTGGAGGGCTTTTTCCAAAAAATCGTAGCACCGCAGCGTGTCATTACGCACGAGCATTACCTCCGCATACGTATCCCACGAGTTGCCGTCTTTTGGGTCAGCCATGACCGCTTTTTTGAGTACATTTTCACAAGCATTATAATCTTTTTTATCCAAATAATAGTAAGAAAAATTATTGTAAGCGAAGGAAGCCGTGGGCAAAATCTCAATCGCTTTTTCGTATTTTGGTAAAATGCGAGGGTCGTTGATATTGATTTTTTGGAGCATATAAGCCCAATTCGCATACACCCAACCCAATCCCATTTTCTTATCTAAAAAAATACTATTTACATCTTCTTTTTCAATTTTCAAAGCCACATCAATTGCTTTTTGAGCGACGTTTTTCACGAGGGCTGTATCGGCTCGATTGTTTTCCATTTGCACCAATTGAGACGTATAAATATTGACCAATTGTGCATAAGGAGCCAAGTCGTTGGGATAGGCTTCACGCAGGGCATCGGCTTTGCGTAAGGCATTTTCAAAGTCTTGTTGTGCCAAAAAATAATTGATATAACCGATGTGCCATTGGATGCGTTCATAGTCATAGTGTTTATTTTTCTTATTGCTAATCAATTGAAAATCAATCTCTTGTAGCAATTTATCGGCTTCGGCGAATTGTTGTTTATTCAAAAAATAATACACCAAATACTGAGGGGTCGTGTGTCGAATCAGAAACTGCGCCGCCTGTTGCGTAAGGCTATCCATCGAAATATTGTCTTGAATACAGAGGGGTATCATTACATCGTCGGGCATTTGGATATAGAGTTTTATGAACGTATCATCGAGCGTAAGATGCCCTTTTATGGTCTTATCTCGCTTACCCAAAAGCACTTTTCCGACTTGAAAAAGGGCTTGGAAATCAAAATATCCAGCTCGGCTGCCCGCACTAAAATTGAGGTCAGGACGAGACAAAACCTTGCGATAAGCCTCTGGATTCTGCTCATCGTGATACCGCCGAGACAAAATAGCGTGCATATCCGACAGGATTTTATCCACCAAAACTTCACCCGAATAACCCTTGTCCACCAAAGCGGGTGGCACGCTGAAAGGAGAAAAAACGAAAGATTCGTCTTGATATACTTTTTTAAAAGCACTCAAAATCCATATAACAAGTAAAACAATGAAAACTCGACCAGAGAACTTCAAAATACGGTCTGCATTTTTGATAAAGCGCATGAAATCATATTGTTTGATAGTAGCGACAAAGCGGTGGAATAGATTCATTTAGAGGTGTTGGTTTTCTAATAGAGTAATAAAAATTATATCTGTATTGAGTGATGCAAAATTAGCTTTTTGAGGGTGAAGTTGGTGGGTTTTATCTATATTTACGTTTCTTTTTTGAAAAAATACTGCGGGGGTGCTTTTTTGCGGCTTCATCATTCATCATTCATAATTCATCATTAAAAAAAATAATGCAATCCAACGCAGTCGTGCAATTAAAAAATGTATCGGTTTTTCAAGAAAAGCAATTGGTTTTGAGCGATATAAATTTGACCATCTCTAAGGGAGAGTTCTCTTATTTGATTGGCAAAACAGGTAGTGGTAAGTCGAGTTTGCTAAAAACTTTGTACGGGGCGTTGCCTTTGCGAGAGGGCGAAAGCATGGTGTGTGGGCATGATTTGAAAAAACTCAATCGTAGAACAATTCCATTGTTAAGGCGGCGTTTAGGTATTGTTTTTCAAGATTTCAACCTATTGGACGATAGAAATGTCGAGAAAAACCTCCTTTTTGTGTTGGAAGCAACGGGTTGGAAAGATAAAAAAATGATGGCAGAACGCATCAATACCGTTTTGACGGATGTGGGTTTGACGGATTTTCACGCCAAAATGCCCAACCAATTGAGTGGCGGCGAACAACAACGGGTGGTAATGGCAAGGGCGTTATTGAATCAACCCGAATTGATAATCGCCGACGAACCAACGGGTAATCTTGACCCCGAAACAAGCGATGATATTTTGACGTTGATTCGGAATTTGGCAATTCACAACAATACGGCAATCCTTTTTGCCACCCACGATTATCGTATTTTACAACACTTTCCTGCTCGCATTATAAGGTGTCAAAATGGAAGAGTTTTAGATGAGGAAAATTTTTTGGTTTAAATTGTTGTATTGTTGAATTGTTAAATTGTTGATTATCAACGCTTTAACTAACAATTTAGCAATCTAACAATCTAACAATACAACAATACAACAATTCGAAAATATGATTAAAGCTATAAACATAGAGAAAAACTACGGCAAACTCAAAGTATTGCGGGGCGTGGATTTGGAGATAAACAAGGGCGAAGTAGTGTCAA
>JAYTMW010000966.1:0-1867 GCA_043728105.1 Saprospiraceae bacterium
ATTACCACAAATGCGTTGGAAGGGATGAAAGTAGTGGAGATTATTGAACGCATTTATTCAAACAGACTATAAAATATGCTTAGTGCTTTCAAAAATGTTTTGGTTTTAGCACCGCATACCGATGATGGTGAGTTTGGATGTGGTGGAACGATTGCAAAGTTGGTAGAATTAGGCGCAACCATTCATTACATTGCATTTTCGACGTGTGAAGAGTCCGTTCCAGAAGGTTATCCTAAAGATATTTTGGTGCATGAAGTAAAAAAAGCGACAGCCGTTTTGGGCGTTTTACCTCAAAATCTTCATATTCTGAACTATAAAGTCCGATATTTCAATTATAATCGTCAAGAAATATTGGAAGATATTGTGAAGTTGGGTAAACAGATTAAGCCCGATGTGGTTTTTATTCCTTCAGTCAATGACATCCATCAAGATCATTCTACGATTGCGATGGAAGGATTAAGGGCTTTCAAAAAGACGAATATATTGAGTTACGAATTGGCTTGGAACAATATTTCATTCAATCATGCCTATTTCATTCGTTTGGAAGAGCGTCATATTGCCACAAAAATAGCCGCTTTGGCTCAATATGAATCTCAAATGCACCGCCCATATTCAAGCAAACGATTTATAGAATCATTAGCACTGACAAAAGGCGTTCAGATTGGCGGAGAATATGCAGAGGTTTTTGAAGTTGTTAGACTTATTTCTGAATAAAACCCAATGGTAACAGTCGAAAACATCCTTGAAAAAGTTAATTTTTCAAACGTCATAGGTGATACATCAATCGAAATAAAAGATATTATTCCGCTTGATGTTAACAACCAAAGAAGGGATGTTTTGATGTGGATAAGTGCTAAAAATGTTGATAAACTGCCACATGTTAAAAATGGCATTGTGATATGCCCAAATACTGAGGGGTTACTTTTTCGAGAGACTTGTACGTATTTACAATCAGAAAACCCCAGAATTGCTTTTTATCAAACCTTAAAAATACTCTATCCTGCTACCCTCACACCGAATATTGCAGAATCTGCCAAAATTGCTTCGGATGTTGTTTTAGGAAAAAATATTTCGATAGGCGAAAATGTGGTAATCGAAGCGGGCTGTTCGATAGGTGATAATGTGGAGATTGGACACAATACGGTTTTGAAAAAAGGGACGAAAATTCATTCAAACGTTCAAATTGGGTCGAATAATGTCATCGGCGGTGTAGGTTTTGGTTATGAACACAATGAAGATGGAGCTTGGGAATTGATTCCACACATCGGCAACGTGTTGATAGAAGAAGGTGTTGAAATTGGCAACTGCGCTTGCATAGATAAAGCCGTTTTGGGCAGCACTATTTTAAGGAAAAATTGTAAAATAGATAATTTAGTACACATTGCCCACGGCGTAGAGATAGGAGAAAATGCTTTGGTAATCGCTCATGCGATGGTGGCGGGCAGTGTACAAGTTGGAAAAAATAGTTGGATTGCCCCAGGTGCTTTAATCATTAATCAAGTTTCGGTTGGAGAAAATACAACGGTGGGTTTGGGGGCGGTGGTGATAAAAGATGTTGCAGACAATCAAACCGTAGTAGGAAATCCTGCAAAAGTGTTGAACAAATAATGCCATTTTAAATTCAAAGGCATAATTATTTGATATTAAACACATAGGCTCATAGGACACATAGATTTATGTAACTCATTGATAATCAAGATTTTATCTTAAACTATGTGTCCTATGTATTTAATCCTGTCTAAGCACTTAGTACCCATGACTCAATATGAAATACGCCTTACGTTTTGAAACAACTCCTTTTTGACTTCTATTTCAAGTATTGGAAAAAATACGGTTGGTTCGGTGACTATAAAACGTGGGAAGCGGC
>JAYTMW010000967.1:0-2076 GCA_043728105.1 Saprospiraceae bacterium
ATTGGGAAAAATTAGTTCAAACCGAAAGAAAACTTTCACGCACGCCTTTTGTGCGCAGCACAAAACAGTGAGTAAATACATCGAATGGGAACTACACCCTTTCTCATTTTACTAAAAATACTGAGGGGGTCAAAATTTGAATGACCCGCCAATTGTGTATGTGTGTGCTTGTGGATAAGTGGCATAATCTGTTCCTGTTTTTTGGATAGCCTTATTGCCACTTGACGATACTTCTGGGTCAAAACCTTTATAATTTGTTAAAACAAAAAGATTTTGAGCAGCTATAAATATCCTCGATTTTAATTTATCTTTAAAAAGTGAAAAATTGTATCCTAAAGACACATTTTGTATCCTCAAATAAGAGCCATCTTCAAGTGTACGAGTGCTGTTTCGGACAAAGTTTTTATGGAAAAAAGAGGCTTTACCATATTCTGTTACATCTCCCGCTTTCTTCCATCTATTCAACACGGCGGATGCGTTATTGCCATACACCGATACAAGCCCACCATTATTTGACCAACCTAAGTTTTCCGTTTCGTCTCTGAAAAGATTGAGTATTTTGTTGCCACCGCTAAATCGTAAGAATAAAGAGCAGTCGAATTTTCCATACGTAAGATTATGACTCCAACCGCCAAACCAAGTCGGCATACCACTGCCTACTATTTGAGCATCTTGATTGTCAATAATACCATCTTTGTTAAAGTCTTCATATTCATTTTCACCCGTTTGTGCATTAACACCTAAGTATTTGACAGCGAGGATAGAGCCAATGGGTTTATCATTTTGTAGAATATGAGTTGCGGGTAATTCTCGGTCACTATAAATTAAAACAGGCTCGGCATCGGTTTTTAAGCGAGACTGATTGTAGCCCACGTTGAATTGAGTTTCCCATTTAAGTTTGGTGTTTTTAAGCAAAACGGCTGTTAAATTCAATTCAATACCTTGATTCAACTCGGAACCGTTATTACTCAAAACGGTAGATTGACCGTTGGTGCTTGGTATTGCTTTTTCTGATAAAAGATTTGTTTTTTCTGAGCGATATAAATCAATTGAGCCAGTCAATCTGTTTTTTGTCAATTCAAAATCAATACCCATATTGAGCATTGTATTGGATTGCCAAGTCAAGTTGGGGTCGCCGATGCTTTTCAAAACCCAAGCTGTTTTACCATCATATTTTTTAGGCTCAAAAAGGGTCAAATTTTTATAATCTCCGATGTTTTGATCACCCAAAACACCGTAACTAAAACGCAATTTGAGTGAATTCAAGTTTTTGCCAATTCTGGATTCATCCCAATCTTTCCGTGCATGAATATTCCAAGAGGCGGCAAGTGATGGGAAAAAACCAAATTGATTGATCTTTGAAAAACGACTTGATCCGTCTGAACGCATAGAAAGGGTTACGAAAAAGCGTTTTTCATAACCATAATTGATACGACCTAATAAGGAATATAAATTATAAGCGGATTTAATATATATTGTGTTCGACGTTTCTTTTGCGTCTTCAATTGTCTTATTTACGCCGTCTGCAATGAAGCCAATGCCTGTTTGGGTATTGCCCGAATGACTCGAGGATTGTGCTGTTGCACCCCCTAATAGTTTCCAACTATGATTTTTTTTGTTAAAATTATAAGTTAAAATATTCTCCATTAATAAGGTGCGAGAACTTGTGTTGGCTTGAATAAGTTTTCCATTTACGTTACGTGCGGCATAGAGCAAAGGAGATTTATAGAAATTTTCATCTAAATCCAAATTGACGATTGAGGCGGATGTTCTAAATTTCAGATTTTTAACGATTTCATATTCACCAAAAATTGAGCTGATAATTGAGGTTGTGTTACTAATAGGGAACGACTCTTTAGCTAATTTATAACTATTTTCTATATAATTGGACTCGTAGTTATTCTCGTAAGCATACGAACCATTTTTTTCTAAGGTCGGCATAAAAGGTGACGCCAACAATGATGTAGCAATGATATTACCATAATCACTGTCTGCAATAGTGCGTCTATTTGACATTTGCGACCCCATCAAGCGCATACCTACGGAAAAGTGATTGTTAAAAGAATAATCAAGATT
>JAYTMW010000968.1:0-3208 GCA_043728105.1 Saprospiraceae bacterium
TTTTTAGTGATTTTTAAGAAAAAAGGTGTAAGAAAATCAGTCCTAATCTGTTAAATCTGTGGCATCTGTGGTTCTATTTGGTCATATACGGAATTGCTGTTAATTTACTCTGCGTGGGATCAGTAAGTTATTTTGATTGTTTATGAAGGTAATTTGTATCTAACTTTGTTTTAACAATTCAAAGCACCACAAACACTCAATGTCTGTCCTGAAACATAACGGCTCATGTCGGACGCTAAAAACACACAAGCATCAGCCACTTCTTCGCCCGTACCCATGCGAGCCAAAGGAATATTTTTCATAAAAGTTTGTTTCACGTCATCGCTCAAACCTTGCGTCATTTCTGTCTCGATATATCCGGGTGCAACGGAATTGCAACGAATATTGCGATTGCCATATTCCTTTGCAATAGACTTTGTGAAACCAAAAACACCCGCTTTGGAGGCCGCATAGTTCGCCTGACCCGCATTGCCGAAAACGCCCACAACGCTACTCATATTGATGATAGAACCGCTGCGTTGCTTGAGCATGGGTCTCAAAACATGCTTCGTAAGGTTAAAAATAGACTTCAAATTGGTATTAATGACTTCATCCCATTGTTGTTCCGACATCCGCAACATCAAATTATCACGCGTGATACCCGCATTGTTAATAATGGCATCTATGCGCCCAAACTCTTTTACAACATCAGTTATCAAAGTTTCTGCCTCACTATACGACGACGCATCGGAGCGAAAAGCCTTCACGGTTGCGCCAGTGCCAGTCAATTCTTCAACCAATTTTTGAGCCTTCTCCGATGAGTTTTCAGAAACATAAGTAAAGGCAACCGTTGCGCCTTCTGCCGCAAATTTACGGACAATGGCTTCTCCGATGCCCCGTGAGCCACCCGTGACGAGTGTTATTTTGTGTTCTAATAATGCCATAATTTTATAGGAAATGATGAGTTATAAACGATGAATATAGAAACATACTTTTGATTCTACTTACTTCATTCTAAAGCGCAATGATAGGGATTTTTAAGAAAAAAGGATAAATCTAATAGCTTTTATTTTGAACAAAAAATCATAAGCCATTGATTATCAATATTTTATATCAAAAAAAAGCAAAAATACTGAGGGGTATTCAATTTTTAGTCTAACCCAAATTCAATTTAGTCTATCATAAATTCTATTCATTCTGATTAAAACAAAGTCCTCTGCACATCAGGCGGCGGCGCAATACCTATATGACGATACGCTTTCTCGGTCGCACTACGCCCACGAGGTGTTCGTTGCAAGTAACCCTCCATGATGAGGAACGGCTCGTGCACTTCTTCAATCGTACCCGCTTCTTCACCTACGGCCGTTGCTATGGTTGTTAAGCCAACTGGGCCACCTTTAAACTTGTGAATAATGGTTGTCAGAATACGATTATCCATTTCATCCAAGCCACTTTCATCCACATTCAAAGCATTCAGAGCGTATTGAGAAATAGCCAAATCTATAGTACCTGTGCCTTTCACTTGCGCAAAATCACGTACACGTCTAAGCAAAGCATTCGCAATACGAGGTGTGCCACGACTCCGACGAGCAATTTCTGAACAACCATCATCAGAAATTGGAATATTGAGAATCTCGGCAGACCGAAAAATAATTTTTTTCAACGTTGCAATATCATAATAATCCAAAAGGCAATTGATGCCAAATCTCGCTCGCATGGGTGCCGTGAGCAATCCCATACGTGTAGTCGCCCCCACGAGCGTAAAAGGATTCAAAGTGATTTGAATGGAACGAGCGTTGGGGCCCGAATCAATCATAATATCAATCTTATAATCCTCCATTGCGGAGTAAAGATATTCTTCAATAACGGTGTTCAGACGATGGATTTCATCAATAAACAAGACATCACCCGTATCTAAATTGGTCAAAAGCCCCGCCAAATCGCCAGGCTTTTCTAAGACAGGGCCCGAAGTCATTTTCAAATTTGCCCCTAATTCGTGCGCCACAATATGCGCCAAAGTCGTTTTGCCTAATCCGGGAGGCCCATGCAATAAGACATGGTCAAGAGCTTCGCCTCGCATTTTAGCTGCTTTGATAAAAATTTGGAGATTATCCACAATCTTAGGCTGACCACTAAAATCGTTGAGGGCTTGCGGTCGTAAGGCACGCTCAATGAGTTTGTCGTCATTCGATTGATTATTACCCGTTGGGTCAAGATTGGGATTGGACATTTAGAAATTTTATTTTAAACAATATGTTGTGCAAAGATAATTTTTTGTTGGATAATAAAGGTAAAAATAGATAAAAATACTGAGGGGGTAGTCGAATTTGAAATTCAGATTTAAAATTTCAAATCTTATTTAATGTAACTCGCTATTTAAACAGGGTACTCGACATTAGTCGCTTCGCTTCCTCGTCTCGCAAGGGGACTTCTTCGGACGTTCAACATTTTTGCGCTTAGGCGCAAAAATGTTGAACGTCCGCAAAAGTCCCCTAAGTACGACGAGGGAGCATAGCGACCAATGTCGAGTGAAAAGCATGAATAGCATTAAGTAAACTCGTAAAAAAAAGTTAAACCTTGTAGAATATGGTTAACGGAATCATTAAAAAAGCTACATTTGTATTGATATTTTTACATTTTTGATTAAATTACTAATAAAATTCATATTTATTTCATGAGAAAATTACTAACCTTGGCTTTGTTAATAGTTTTAACAAGCACGGCTTTTTCACAAAAAATTGGTCATTTAAACACGGGTAACGTGTTAGCCTTAATGCCTGAAGTGGGGAAAGCGGATAGCATCTTAAAAATTTATCAAAGAGATTTGATGCTCAAAAGAGATACTATCATAAAGATGTTTGAAACCGAATATAAGGCTTACGTGGGTGCAAAACAAGCGGGAACGCTCTCAGCGGTTCAAGATCAAAAACGTCAAGAATCTTTGCAAAAACAGCAACAAGCCATCCAACAATATGGGCAAGAAGTGGAGCAAAATGTAGGTATTTTGAAAAAACAATTGCTTCAACCTATTCTCTTCAAGTTGGATGAAGCCATTCAAGCCATTGGAAAAGAAGGCAAATATCAAGTCATTTTGGATACAAGCACAGGGTCATCTTTGTTTGCTTCGGAGAGTGATGATATTATGGCACAAGTAAAAGTAAAATTGAATCTTAAATAACTGATTCATAATCAATAATTTATAAAATATTTATTGATTTATATAAAAACG
>JAYTMW010000969.1:0-5678 GCA_043728105.1 Saprospiraceae bacterium
CGTTCCATTAACGCAAAAAGGAAAAACAATGCTCAACGAGGCTTATGCGAATAGATTATATTGGAAAAGGAATCTTACAGGCTTGATAGTACGTCTCAAATATGTAAACGCGGAAGGTAAAAGTGTTGCCAATTTTATAAAAAAACAATATCATATCACTGATTTGTAATTTATAAAATTTCCGTTTTTAAACATAAAAAAGCTACGTCCGTAAAAAAATGTAGCTTTTTTTAAAATAACAACTTTCAATCTAAACTGAAAGTTCTGAATGTTGTTATCTTTGTATTATCGTAGCGGCGAATTCATTCGCCGATGTATTTTTAACAGGCGGCGAATAAATTCGCCGCTACAATCTTGTAATAATGAAATCAGTTGCCAGTATTCAAATTATATTAAGAGATAAATCATTAGACACTGATTTACAACGCATTGCGCACAAAGTGTTCTATGGAGAAAGGGTCACAAATACTGAGGGGGTCACTCTTTTTGAGAAAGGCAGCTTGAGTTATTTGGGTGCTTTAGCCAATTTCATCCGTGAGCGCAAGCACGGCGACAATACGTATTTCAACCGCAATTTTCACATCGAACCCACGAACTTGTGTATATATACGTGTAAGTTCTGTTCGTACAGCCGCTTGATAAAACAACGGGGCGACGACTCATGGGAATACACGATGGAAGACATGATGAACATCGTGAAAAGCTACGATGGCAAACCCGTGACTGAGGTGCATATCGTCGGTGGCGTGTTGCCGCAATACGATTTGGCGTTTTATCTTGAATTTTTTAAGCAAATAAAAGCCCACCGTCCAGAGTTGCACGTGAAGGCGTTGACTCCCGTGGAGTATCATTATATTTTCAAAAAAGCAAAAGTAAGCTACGAAGACGGGATGCGGATGATCAAAGAATCGGGTGTAGATTCGTTGCCTGGCGGTGGTGCAGAGTTGTTTCATCCAGAGATTCGAGAGGTGATTGCGCACGACAAATGCACGGGTCAACAATGGCTCGATATGCACGAAATATGGCACAAATTGGGTATGCGCTCAAACGCCACGATGCTTTATGGACACATCGAAAAGTACGAACACCGTATTCACCACATGGAAGAACTGCGTCAGTTGCAAGACCGCACAGGTGGTTTTCAGACATTTATTCCGCTAAAATTCAGAAATAAGGACAACGAAATGTCGAACATTACGGAATCAACAACCGTTGAAGACATTAGAAATTATGCTATTTCACGCATTTATCTCGATAATTTTGACCATATCAAGGCTTATTGGCCCATGATTGGTCGCTCGACGGCGCAAATGGCGTTGAGTTTTGGCGTAAATGATATTGATGGCACCATTGACGACACCACAAAAATCTATTCGATGGCGGGCAGCGAGGAGCAGAGCCCTTCCCTATCCACCGAAGATTTGGTGAACATGATTCGTCGGGTCGGACGCAAGCCGATTGAGCGAGATACGCTGTATAATGTGGTGACGGATTTTACGGATGTGGTTTTTGAAGCAGATACGCAGTTTAGAGGGTATTTGGAATTGCCTGTTTTGAATTAAATCATCGGATTAACCACCGCCAAAGGCAGATGTTTAAAATCAGATATGTTACGAGTATGGAGTTCTAAATTGTTTAATAAAGCAGTTGCGGCGATAATAGAATCGCCAATTGACATCTTTTTTTCTTGTTTCAATTTTATCGCTTTTTCAATTATATTGGAGTTAATTGGAATGATATTTATCAAGCTAAGAATATACTCAAATTTAGATTTATCACTTTCAGTAATTAAATGATAACCTAAAACTTCAAGTTTTGAAATGACCGATACATAAGAGTTAGTGTCAAATAAATCAGCTAACAAATAGTCATGCTCTGGCTGTATAGCGTGAATTAAAATATTACTGTCGAAAATTTTCATCGTTTTCTCATTTTGTTTTTAATAATAATTTGTTTATTCTCGACCTGGCAAAGGTCTATCTTGACGACTTTCTTCTAAATGTTTAAACATACCGTCAAAATCAAAATTAGCGAATAGCCCGTTTTTGACATCATTTAATATTTTTTTTTGCAGCCTTTTTTTTTCATCATCAGACATTTCATTCGTTCCATTTGAACGAAACTTGATTTTGTGCGCTTGTAAAACAGGCAAAATAACCTCTAAATCAGCCGTATTTTCAATATCAATTATCAATTGTTCTATCATAATATTTAATTTTTAACAAAAATACACTTTTTTTTCAAAAAATATAATGCCTTTGGCTTTATCAAGCTGAAAGCATAACTGAGGGGCCTAAGAAAATGACGCTATACATCATCCGACACGGCGAGACAGAACTGAACCGACAAGGCATCGTGCAAGGCAGCGGGGTGGATTCTGATTTGAACAAAATTGGGCAAAGGCAAGCTCATTTGTTTTATCAATACTATAAAAATATTGCCTTCGATTTTGTGGTCACATCTGCCCTCAAACGGACGCATCAAACGGTTGAGCCTTTTTTAAGAAAACTATCAAATGACAAGCAAGAATTATCAAAAATAGACATATCTAATTGGTTGAAATTCAAAGAGTTAAATGAGATTTCGTGGGGTGTGCAGGAAGGCAAAAAGAGTGATACTGGTATGCACGAAACCTATAAAAAATTGATGTCTGATTGGGAAAATGGCATCTATGAAACCCGTTTTGAAGCGGGAGAAAGTGCTACGGAATTGCACACACGAGTGTCAAAAATTGTCGATTATTTGAAAGAAAATCACGCTGGGCAAAACGTATTGATGTGTACGCACGGACGCACGTTGTTGTGTCTTCTGACCATTTTGAAAAACGAACCCCTCAGTAAAATGAGTCAATATAAGCATCAAAATACGTGTCTCTATAAAGCCCATTTTGTGGACGGTGAATTTCATTTTGAATTGGAAAATGATGTGCAGCATTTGGGCAAAATGGAAACGGTAGATTTTTAGTATGTAACGGCTGATTTATCTACCGACGGAAATATAAAACATTGATTATCAACACTTTAAGTGATATACGGCGGATGAATCCGCCGCTACAAAAATGAAAGAAAAATTAAAACTAACAGCCGTTAGCTACTTAAATACGAAGCCTTTTTTGTACGGCATTTTTCAAGATGATATTCAAAATGATTTAGAAGTCAGTTTGAATATTCCTTCGGTGTGCGCCACCAAATTGAAGACGGGCGAAGCAGATTTGGGTTTAGTGCCAGTGGCGGTGATTCCCCAATTGGAAAATGCGCACATCATTTCGGATTATTGCATTGGCTGCGAGGGAGCGGTGAAAACGGTGTGTATTTATAGCGAAGTGCCGATTCAAAAAGTAGAGCGTATTTTCCTTGATTTTCACTCTAAAACATCCGTAGCGTTGACGAAAGTTTTATTGAAAAAACATTGGAAAATTAGCCCATTTTTAGTGCAAGGTACTCATGGGTATATTGATAAAATTGGCGATGCCACGGCGGGTTTGGTGATAGGTGACAGAAGCATTGGTTTAGATAAAAAATTCCCTTTTGTCTATGATTTAGGTCAAGTTTGGATGGATTATACGGGTTTACCCTTTGTTTTTGCGGCTTGGGTGTCTAATAAAAAGCTGCCCGATGCGTTCATCGAAAAATTCAATAAAGCCTTGAAAAGTGGGTTAGAACACATCCCACAATTGATTTATATTTTGCCCACCGAATATTTTGAATTTGACTTAAAGGAATATTTTACTAAAAATATTTCTTATACTTTTGATGATGCTAAAAGAGAAGGTTTGAAACGCTTTTTGAGCGAAATTTCTGAACTTGTTGAGCCGTCATTAATGATGTCGTAGTTTCGTTTCCGTATCATTTTAAAATATGCAATGCTACTTCATTTTCAATAATCCTTTGATTTTGAACTTGGCTTTCAAAAACAAATTAGGGTGAAAATCATGTTTCTCGTCATAATGATCAGCCACTGCATCACGGACGATATAAGGCGGATGTTTCAACGGAAATGGCATTGGAAAAGTCGGTAAATTGGCCGTTTGAATTGAGCCTATTGACGTGTGTGTGGCATTTTCATCAAAGCCAATATTGGAAACTAAATTTGCCATAGGATTGATGCAAACACCGCCGTGAATGAGACACGAAAAAGAAAATTGATAATCCCAAGTGTCATGTTGACCGTCAAAAACACGTTTAAAATCTCTTGCCCATTTTTGAGCGGCTACCTCGTCCTGAAAAATATCATTCAAATAACCATTGTCTAAAATCTCGGGCAAAAGCGTCATATTTTCATCATATAAATCCCAAACCCTACGCCATGAAGCCCAACCCCAAATTTGATTATATCGGGTAAAATAGTAGCTATAATCTCCACGAACCGTGTTTTTTTGATGATTTATGCCTGAAATCATCATAATTCGTTGGTCATTTCTATATTTTTCTAATAATTCTGCACAAAAAAGGAAAAAAGATAAGTCGGGTAAACAATCATCTTCTAAGATAATACCTTCGGGTTCGTTGTCAAAAAACCAAGTAATGGCTGATGAAACGGCTTTGCGACAACCCAAATTTTTATCTCTCAACAAGGTCTTAACTTCACATTTCCAATCAACATTGTCCAAAACAATTGACCTTACTTCTTCGCAAATCTCCTTCTCCCCTGCCCTATTTCCCCTTGCACCATCGGCTGCAAAATAGAGCTTGCAAGGTTGCATTTGACGAATGGCATCAAATACCCGCTGCGTTTGCTTGGGTCTGTTGAACGTTAGAAACAATATTGGAACATTAAAATTCATCACTTCAATTCTTTTAATCGGAGAAAATATACCCCCTCAGTCATGCCTTTGGCTTGATGAAGCTAAAAGCATCATATTTTCAAAAAAATCACTTAAAATATGTTAAATATTCAGCCGCAAAAGCTGTTTTCAAGTTACCATCATTGGGTTTTGGTTTGCCAATAAAATGAACAAAAAGCGGATTTTTGAACGCCCTTATTATCTCTGAGAAAGAATATGCTCGCCAATATTTTTTTAGAATAACAAAAATATTATGCGCAAAATATTGACTCGCAGCAGGGAAATTCCACGCCAAATCCAATTTTTTATATCCTATTTCAGCGCAAACAATATTGAACGTATCTTGATCAACGTAGATTAATTCCTTTTCTCTTTTTATCGACACTTCAACGAGTCGTTCTGTCATACGATTACGTTTCCATTGCACACAATCTATCAACAAAACACCCGAATTGAGGTAATTATACTGAGGGGGTAACTGTAAAGTTTTATTGAACGCTCGATTGTTGACATCAGGCACAGCACCTATGATAAATCCATCCAAATTGATTTGAAACAACTCCGAAACATCCGCCCGAAGAAGAATATCGGTGTCAATATAAAGGGCTTTTTCGATGTCAAAATTACCAATTAGATACTTAAAACGCCCTACTTTTGATGTATGAGGCGTATCAGAAGGTAAATCTGTAACAAAATCATTTTCATTGATGGCGTGAAAAAAGATTTTGAATGTCTTGTTTTTTTGCGTTATCTCAAGGATTTCAGCTTTATCAGAATCCTCTACTTCATTAAAAAGAATATAAATATGATATTGCCAATCAACATTTGCTTTTGCCAATAGCATCACAAGCGTAACGTGAAGGTTACTCAAATTTTGTTTATCGGTGACTAAAAA
>JAYTMW010000970.1:0-9334 GCA_043728105.1 Saprospiraceae bacterium
AACTTCATTCATCTGACCGCCAAAAAGCGTTTGATGAATGTTCATTGTAATATCAATAATTGCATTGCCGCCTCTTATAACTGTTGCTATCCTCAAGGCATTAAAACAACGATCATCGGCGGCTTTGCGCTCGGCATCTATGTAGGCTGTCACTATTTCTAAAACTTCAAAATCCCAATGTGGTGGGTTGCTGATGGTCAAAACAGGAACAGATTGTAACCTGTCTTCATACTCAACAAATAAGGTGTCTCTTTCATCTTTTGCCTTCTCTTTTGCCGCTTTCAAAGTTCGGCTATCGCCACAAGATTGGCAATAGTGCATTACATCTTTCCCTAAGTAATAATTCAACAAATTACAAGACGTTTCATCTAATAACTTATTGGTAGTCAATAAGTTAGATTTAATTTCAGATGAACAATTAGGGCAATAAGTCATGCGTTGAAATGCAAATAATTTTATAGAAATAAGTAAATTTGTACTTAAAAATAATCAAAAATACTGAGGGGGTATATGCGTATAGATACTTAATGCAATGCGAGGTTTGCATACCTACGAAGGCTTAATTCCGTATTTAAAAAAACGAAAAGTCAAAACTGTAATATCATCAGGAAATTCCTCCTCACCTTTAAATCTATCCACTTTACTCATTAATTTTTCATTAAAATCTTCGGGTATTAAATCAATGTTGGCTTGGGCAAATTCACCTAAAAGTTTTTCATTAAAATAGCTGCCTTCGGGGTCACGCACATCGGTTATGCCGTCGGTGAAAAGGCACAATAAAGCGTCTTCTTCAAGATAAATTTCACCAACTTCAATGTGTGGCAATTCTTCAAAAAAGCCTAAGATGGTACACCCTTTTTTGAGGTGATGTATTTTCTCGTTCATCACTAAAACGGGCGGAATATGTCCTGCATTGATGTACCTTAAACGCCGTGTTTCTACATCAAAATCAGACACAAAAAGTGTTAAATACTTATCACTTTTGGTAATTCTAACAACGGCTTTATTCAATTGTTTTATGAAATCTTCGGGCGATGAGGTGCGCTTAATAATAGCGTGCATGTTGGCTTGAAAATTAGCCATTAATAAGGCGGCTGCCAAACCTTTGCCTGCAATGTCTGCCACTACGAACATATATCTGTTAGGACGATAACTGAAACAATCATAGTAATCGCCGCCTACGCCAAAGTGAGGTTGATAGATGGCGGACACTCGAAAGCACCCATTTTGAGGCAATACGGTAGGAACTAACGAGCGTTGCATCTCAGAAGCCAGTTTCATTTCGTGGTTGAAACGAGCTTGCTCAATTTGCCGTTTGAAAAGGCGTTTGTTTTCAATAGCCACCGCCACGATGTTCGTCATGGTGGTTATCAATTGAATTTTACTAAAATCATTTGATTCATACTCGCCTATGAAGGCATACGCAATGGGTTCTTCTTTGTGAAAAACAGGAATAACCATTTGAAATTGCTTCAAAAGAGGATTGGTTGCGCCGTCTAATTTACGAATTGCACTCCCAAAGGCGGCTAAAAAAGAAACAATATCGTGCTTAAATAGCTTTTCATCAACGCCCACATGCACCATACAAGACCAACCTTGCTCTTTGTTGGGTAAAAAAAGAGCTAATTTTTGAACCCCTAACTCCCAATTAAGGAACGATTTATACATATCGAACAAGCCCTCAGCCTTAACATTGTTGTTAATGGCTTGGGTAATATCCAGCAAACGATTTATCTGCAATTGTTTGAGGAAGAGCTGCCGTTCGAGATTTTCGTTGTTCACTTATTTTTTTTAATTAAAACTTGGGGTAAATTTCGCAAAAAAAAGATGAACGACACCTCATAAACGCAATTAAAAATTAAGAATTAAAAAATAAAGGTCAAGCGGCATAACACCCTTGACCTTTTATTTTAAAATCTTATGAATCTTAGGAAATTCATGTTATTCTGTCTTTAATCCAAAAACTCAAACTTCGTGTAAGGCACTAAAGCCTTCGGGATTCTGACCCCCTCAGTAGTTTGATGATTTTCAAGAATAGACGCTATAATACGAGGCAAAGCCAAGGCAGAACCATTGAGTGTGTGCATAAAATGAATTTTTCCGTGTGCATCTTTATAACGTGCCTTCATCCGATTGGCTTGAAATGTCTCAAAATTTGAGACAGAACTCACTTCGAGCCAACGTTTTTGCGCCGCTGACCATGCCTCAAAGTCATACGTCATGGCAGAGGCACTACCCATGTCGCCGCCACAAAGTTTCAAAATGCGATAAGGCAATTCTAATTTTTCCATCAAACCTTTCACATGTTCAATCATCAACATAAATGCCTCGTGCGACTTTTCAGGATGCGTGAATTGCACAATCTCTACTTTATCGAACTGATGCACCCTATTCAAGCCTCTCACGTGCGCTCCGTAACTGCCCGCCTCCCTACGGAAGCATTGGGTGTAGCCACAAAACTGAATTGGCAGGTCTTTTTCATTCACAATAACGTCACGTAAAATGTTGGTAATTGGCACTTCCGCCGTCGGAATGAGGTATAAATCATCTTTTTCAACATAATACATTTGCCCTTCTTTATCAGGAATTTGACCCGTGCCACGGGCAGAAGCCTCATTGACGACCAAAGGCGGGATGATTTCTTCATACCCTGCGGCATGGGCTTCATCTAAAAAGAATTGAATCAACGCTCTGACCAATTTTGCGCCTTTATTTCTGAAAACAGGAAAACCTGCACCAGCGATTTTCACACCTAATTCGAGGTCAAAAACACCATATTTACTTGAAATATCCCAATGAGGCAAGGCGTTTTCGTCCAAAACGGGTAGTTCCTCTTGTGCCATGAACCATACTTCGTTGTCAGCTTCGGTCTTTCCAAAAGGTACTTTTTCGTTTGGAATGTTGGGCAGCGATAACAATAAATTATCCAATTGAACAATGGTTTCACTCAATTTATCTTCTAAAAACTTTGATTTTTCTTTGAGCGCAGTCACTTGTTGCTTCATCGCCTCCCCCTCAGTACGATTGCCCGATTTCATCAAATCGCCAATCACTCTCGACAAATTATTGCCCTCAGATTTTAAGCCGTCTAATTCCGTTTGGGTATTGCGGCGGGTTTCGTCAAGGGACAATACGGTATTCACGGTATGGTCAATGTCGGCATCAGACCAATTGCGTTTTTTTAAACCCGTGATGACACGTTCTCTTTGCTCTCTAAAAAAATGGAGTTGAAGCATAATAACAAAATTTTGAATTTTAGTTTTTTTTATCTAAAACGTTGATAATCAGTTTTTTAAATAAATAAAAAAAATTAAACTAATATAAATAAAATGACTTTAATAAATAGAAAATAATAATCATGTTTTTGAAACTTTTATAAGGATGATAATGTTTATGAGTGCGAGTTTAGTATTGAATCTCTAATAATTTTACAAAATAGATACCCCTCCGTATTTAGAGGGATTAAAAAAAATAGTAAGGTGAAATTAAAAATTTTGCAAAAATAATATTTGCGGAATAAAAATAAAGATTAACTTTGCGTCATTAAAGACAGGCAAGCGAAAAACAACTAACATTAATTAAAAAAATCACGCCGAATTAATAACATTGTCACGACTGCATACGTTTATATCTGTCTAATTGTTATAGTTCTCGTTCCTTCTATTTTTTTTCCATTTATCACTTGTTTCACTCAATCGTTTTCAACATCATTCATTTTTTGTTTTTCTCGGTTGAACAATTCAGATGACACCTATGAGAAGGTCGGATTTTAAAGAATCACTATATGTTTGTCTGTTAATCGCTTTGCGACACAATTTTCATAATATTTTGGCTATCAATTACTTACGCTGGTCTATAAAAATCAACTGCCTTATACCCGTCGTATTCGATAAATCAAAAAATTCTCAAACAGATTCAAATCTTTTTTGTGTTTAAAGACTAAAATGCGCAAGCGTTAAAACGTGTCGTATTCAAGGGACATTTTTAGCTATTTCAAATTCTCATTTAGAGTCTTTCAACTCATTAAACTCCATTTTAGTTCTTTCAATCTTTATGTTTTTGTTATTTTTAATGTAGAATAAATAAAAAGCAAGAGTGAAAGACAAAAATATTTTATGAGAAACAATCCTTGTTTTAGACCAATTATGTCATCATTCCGATGCAAAATCTCCGTGAGGATACTAAATACTCATTAAATTAGGTAGAAATACTGAGGGGGTCAAAAACTAATTTCAAATTCTATTTATTTTTTAAAACAGTTTCTTTAAACTGTTGAAAATCAGAGAATAACACAACTAATTTTTTTTAATTTTTTATTTCGCATGAAGTACGATATTCTGCAACTCAATGACATGCTCGTGCAAGAGCTTCGAGAAATTTCTGACAAATTGAGTATTCCTGAGTATAAAAAACTCAGTAAACAAGATTTGATTTACAAAATTCTCGACGCACAAGCTGTAAATGCACCTGACCAACAATCACCCGAAATTTTGGTCGAAGACAACACGCCTTATGGTAAAATTCCTACGCTTTTGAAAGCCAAAGAGAAAGATCAGCGTATTGAAAAACGTCCTCGCAAGCGTGCGGACGAGCCTGAGACAGTTGTTCAGTTTCCACCAAAATTTTCAAAAGAAGCACCGCCTCGATTTGAAAAAAAGGAGTCCAAGATGCCCATTTATGAGCCCGTTGAAGAGGAGGAAGAAGAAATTGTTAATCCAGGTTTGCAATTGCCAGATGACGATGACGACGATTTTATCAACCCAGCTTTGATGGAATTCGACGATTATACGCCAAATCCACCTAAAAAAGAGAAAAAAGGGCAACAAGTACCACAACCTGAAGTGGGAGCTATTCGCTTCAATGTAGAATTAGACGGTGTTATTGAAGGTGAAGGTGTTTTGGAAATGATGCAAGATGGCTACGGTTTCTTACGCTCGGCTGACTACAATTATATGACTTCGCCAGACGATATATATGTGTCTCCTTCGCAAATCAAGCTTTTCGGTTTGAAAACGGGGGATGCCGTAAAAGGAGCAATTCGCCCTCCAAAAGAAGGTGAAAAGTATTTTGCCTTGTTAAAAGTGTCGAAAATCAACGGTTTAGAGCCAAATGACGTGCGTGACCGTATTCCTTTTGACTATCTAACACCGCTTTTCCCGAACGAAAAATTCACTTTAGCATCGTCTCCTACGGGTCGTGATTTCTCAAATCGTATCATTGATTTGTTCACGCCCATCGGAAAAGGTCAACGTGGTTTGATTGTGGCGCAACCAAAAACGGGTAAAACTTTTTTATTGAAAGATATTGCCAATGCCATTGCGAAGAATCACCCTGAATGTTACTTAATCGTACTTTTAGTGGACGAAAGACCAGAGGAGGTGACGGATATGCGTCGCTCGGTGAAGGCAGAAGTTGTAGCTTCTACGTTTGATGAGGCGGCTGAAAACCATGTTCGTTTGGCTAATATTGTTTTGGAAAAAGCAAAACGTTTAGTAGAATGTGGACACGATGTGGTGATTTTACTTGATTCAATCACTCGTTTGGCTCGTGCTTACAATACGGTTGCTCCTTCATCGGGTAAGGTTTTATCGGGTGGTGTTGAAGCCAATGCGTTGCAAAAACCTAAGAAATTCTTTGGTGCAGCTCGTAAAATCGAAAACGGTGGTTCACTCACAATTTTGGCTACGGCTCTTGTTGATACGGGTTCTAAAATGGATGCTGTTATCTTTGAAGAATTTAAGGGTACAGGCAACATGGAACTTTCACTCGACCGTACTTTGGCGAACAAACGTATGTATCCAGCCATGAATGTGAACGGCTCTTCAACCCGCCGTGACGATTTGTTGCAAGACAAAGACACCATTCAACGGATGTATATTTTACGCAAACATTTGGCGGACATGAAGCCTGATGAAGCGTTCGATTTCTTACAAAAACACATGCTCCATTCATCCAGCAATGAAGAATTTTTGCAGTCCATGAATGGTGGTAGAGGATAATATTTTGAGAAAGTTTTAAGAGAAAAATGATAAATAAAGCCCAGTAGATTACGATAATCTATTGGGCTTATTTATTTGATAATCAATGGTTTAGGTAAGGAAATTTAAAAGAAGGCCCCCTCAGTCATGCTTGCAGCTTGATGAAGCCGAAGGCATCATATTTTGCCTAAAAAAATAAAAAATAAATTTATTTCAACAGCTTCTTCACATCAGTAAGCATCAAATCCACCCACCTTTTATATTGTTTTCCAGAAGGATGCAACCCGTCGGTTGCCACCAATTCTTTATCCGATAAACCTTCTCTCGAAATAGGTGTTATGTTGAAATAAGTGATACCGTATTTATCGGAAATCTCTTTATTGACTTTGTTATACGCATCAATGCCTGCACTAATTTGCGCATTTCCGTTGCCAAAAGAGGTAAAAGCATAGTCGGGAATGGACACCACGAAGACCTTTTCTTTTTTGCCACCCGCAAACTGAATGGCTTTTTGAAGCAAGCCCTCAAATTGCGCAGGGTAAGTCTCGATTGCACGTCCACGATATTGATTGTTAACACCGATGAGCAAAGAAACCATAGTGTAAGTGCTATCGTTTATCTTAGCATCCGTGATGGCGTTAGAAAGTTCATCGGTTGTCCAACCCGTGCGAGCTATGGTGCGCAGCGATTGAAATTTGAAACCTTCTTTGGTGAGTGCTTCCACAAGTTGCTCAGGATAACGTTCATTCGTAGCCACCTTTTCGCCAATGGTATAAGAATCGCCAAGAGCTAAATACCGAATTTGATTTAAAGCAGGGTTTTCGGGTGTTAATACTGAGGGGGTGATTTCTTTTGTGCAACTTTCAAAAAAAATAAATAGTGAAACTGTAAGAGTGATTTTGATAAAATTCATACTTTAATTTTAAAAAATAAAAAAACAAAATGTGCATCATATTCAGTTATCTACGTAAAAAAAGAGATAATAGCTTTTGAAGATGAAGCGCATAAAATTAATGTTGCATTTTTGGCGTTTAAGTATTTGCGGATTTCATTAAATTGTTGCAACTTAAACACTTATTTTGTAAAAAGGTTAAATAGCCTTTTTTGTTGGGTGAATACCCCCTCAGTCAAGCCTTAGGCTTGATGGAGCGAGATGCACCATATTTTTATAAAAAATCAATTTTTTTTCGCACAAATCATTGATTTACAACATTTTACGTTATGAATAAATTATATATTTCTCTAATTCTTATCCTATCCTTTTTATCTTCCTCAACATTGTTGGCTCAGATAAACCAAATGGAGTTTGGTAAAAACCGTGTGCAGTATCATCGTTTTTTTGATGAATGGAGCGAGTATGAAAGTGAAAATTTCATCACCTATTGGTATGGTCAAGGACGATTCATTGGTCAGGCGGCCGCCCAGTTGGCAGAATTGGACTATGAAGAGATTCAAAAATCCTTAGAATATCGGATGAATGATAAAATGGAAATTATCGTTTATGCTGACATTACTGATTTGCACCAAAGCAACATTGGTTCGGAAGAAACCTTTGCAACAGAACCAGGGCAGGTGAAAGTGATAGGAGAGAAAATTTTTATATATTTCGATGGCAATCATACGCACCTACGCCGTCAAGTGCGTGAGGGCATCGCCACGGTGTTCATCAATGCCATGCTTTTTGGCTCAAATTTGCAAGAGGTGGTTCAAAATGCCATTTCGTTGAACCTGCCCGAATGGTTTAAACAAGGCTTGATTGCCTACATCGGCGATGAGTGGAATAGTGAAATGGATGACAAATTGAGAGACATTTATCAGAGTAAAAAATATAAAAACTTCAATCGTTTTGCCCTTGCTGAACCTCGTTTGGCGGGTCACGCTTTTTGGTATTACATTGCGCACCAATTTGGAAAAGCCAACGTTAGCAATTTGCTTTATTTGACCCGTATCAACAGAAGCCTCGACGATGCCATGATGTATGTGATGGGGAGCAATTATGAAGCAATTTCTTTGGCTTGCAGCGATTTTTATCGCAAACGCTACGAAAAAGAGCTTTCAGATGCGACAAAAGTGGCTGATTTGAAGCAAATTAAGATAAAAAATAAACATAAATTGCCTTTGTATCAACCCAAATTAAGCCCCGACGGCAAGCGTGTGGCGTATGTTTTGAATGAAATTGGGAAATGGAAATTGTATATTCAAGATGTAGAAACGGGCAAAAGAGAGTTGATTTTGAAAGGCGGCACACGAAATCCGTTCCAAGACCCCGACTATAATTATCCCCTCGTGGCTTGGAATCCAGACAATCAACGTATTTTAGTGGTCTATGAACGCCGTGATATTGTGAAATTTATGGACTATAATTTTAAGGATAAAAAGAAAAAAGTAGAAAATTTCCAACCCGATTTTCAACGTGTTTATTCCATTGATTTTATGAACCCTAAGGATATGGTTATCTCAGCGGGCAAGCGTGGATTTTCAGATATTTATCAATATAACATCAATAATAATAGTTTTAAACAAGTATCAAATGATTTTTGGGATGATTTGGATGCATCTTACGTCAATCTTTTTGGACACAAAGGCGTTATTTTTTCTTCAAATCGTTTGACTGAACGCTTAGAAGTAGAAAAGTTAGACACCGTTTTGCCCATCAATCGGTTCGATTTGTTTTATAAAGACCTTGAAGACACATCTCGTGCGTTGGTCAGAATCACAAATACGCCCGATGCCAACGAACGCCAAACTATCATTGTTGACTCAACCAATTTTTCTTTTGTGAGCGATGAAAGCGGTGTTTTTAATCGTCAAATGGGCTATTTAAAGAAAGTTTTAGATAGGACGGATACTATTTTTTATAACACAAACCAATTCAGAGAAGTTGTGCAATTATATGTGATGCAAGATTCTGCACGGCTTTTTCCAGATTCATTGAAAATAGATTCTTCAAGTTTAAAAGAAATTTACAAAACGATTGCCATTGTTAGAAACAACTCAAACTTCAATAGAAATATCATTGCTCAACACGGTGCGCCACGGGTTGGGAAAATCGTGCAACAGTTTTATACTGAGGGGTTACCTCGTTTGAGTGTTCAGAAAATGGAACCTGATTCTGCCCTTACACCCAATTTTACAAAATATTGGGAATGGCGAAAAAAATCGCAATTGAAACCGACAAATGATAAATCACCCAAAACAGGTTCTGTCACTACGCCCATAAAAGAAGCTCCTCCAACGGTCACAGACACCAAAGTACTAGCCGTTTCAGAAGAGGTTAAAAAAGACACGACAAAAAAAATTGACATAGATAATTATGTTTTCCAAAGTGAATTTGACGATAAAGAAACACCTAAAAC
>JAYTMW010000971.1:0-1862 GCA_043728105.1 Saprospiraceae bacterium
ACCCACACATAAGCGCAACCCGAAATAGAGCCAAAATGCAAAATCACATCTTTACCCGACCAATTTTCAGGCACCGTAAATGAGCGACGATATGAGCCAATCGGATTGTAAGAATGGTCAATAAAAGGTGGATTCGCTGGGAACGGATAGATTACGTTTGTGTAAATCGGTACGCCAAAACCGTGCATTTCCCAATTGCTTGGCACGGGCAATTCCTTCCAAGTCCAATCATTGAAACCTTCTTTGAAAAAATCTTGCGGACGCTCATCGGGTGTGTTCACGTAGTAAAATTTCCACGTGCCGTTGAGCGATTTATAGTTTGGTGATTTCGTAAAATCGTTGTCAAACACATCATTTGCGTTGGGGTAATCCATCGCAAAAGAGTGAGGAGGGAGTTGTCCGACTTGAATTACTGAGGGGTCTTCCCATTCTTTAAAAGTGAATTTTACTTGTGCAGAAATGAATTGAATGCAGCTTAAAAAAGCTACAAGAAGCATGGTTTTCTTCATAATATTATGATTTTCTAATGAATTTTAAGGAAAATTGTATTTAAGCCTTAAACATAAGAAAGTATTTTTGATTGGCAAAGTAAGTGGGGAAATTGTAATTTTTGGGACGCATATTTTTAGAAATGAAATTAAGGATACTTACTTTTTTAGAAAATAACTGAATTATATTTGAGATGAAAAAAAGGTTACAATTTTACGGTTTTAATAAAAGGATTATCTTGTGGCAAAATTTAAAATTTTAATGGAAAAATTACGCAATCTACCCATTGGTCGTCAATACTTTGCGAGTGTCCGCAAAGACAATGCGATATACATTGATAAAACACGGTATATCTACGATTTATGTAGTCCTGCGGATAGCAATTATTTTTTGTCTCGTCCACGGCGTTTTGGGAAATCATTGACTTTGGACACGATTGCGGAATTGTTTTCGGGCAATAAAACCCTTTTTGAAGGGCTTTGGATAGCTGATAAATGGGATTGGTCGCTGTCTTATCCCGTCATCCGTTTGTCCTTAGATTCTATTGGACATGAAAATGGATTAGAAGAGGCACTTCAAGATGCTTTGCATGATATAGCCGATACGTTTAAAATTGAATTGAAAAAGAAAAAGGCTGGTCTTTTATTTAAAGAATTGATTCAAGCGGTAGTTGAAAAAACGGGTAAACAAGTTGTTATTTTGATTGATGAATATGATAAACCAATCATTGATTACATAGACCCTTATAATTTGAGCGAAGCCAATAAACAAAGGGATATTTTGAAGGGATTTTTTAGTATTTTGAAAGGTGCTTCAAATCATATCCGTTTTTTACTCATTACAGGTGTAACAAAATTTTCAAAAGTATCCATTTTCTCTGATTTGAATCATTTAATTGATTTAACACTGAATAAAAAGTACGCTGCCTTGTGTGGTTATACGCAAGAGGAATTGGAAGAAAATTTTGAGCCATACCTCAAAAGATTGCCACCCGAAACACTTTCTCAAATGAAATTGTGGTATAATGGTTACAGTTGGGATGCTCAAAATTTTGTGTATAATCCTTTCTCCGTGCTTAATTTTTTTGAAAACGAAACGTATAGTAATTTTTGGTTTGCCACGGGTACGCCTACTTTTTTAATAAAACTCATGCGTCACCGTTTTACCTATCAATTGGAAGAAACGGAAGTAAGTAGTTTGATTTTGGAATCTTTTAGACTCGAAACGTTTGATGCGTTGGATGTTAATTCTTTGCTCCTACAAACGGGTTATTTAACTATAAAAAAAATAACACCTTCGGGCAAATTTATTCTTAATTATCCGAACAAAGAAGTTAGACAAGCTTTTGGACAGTTTTTATTGTCTGAATTTAC
>JAYTMW010000972.1:0-2446 GCA_043728105.1 Saprospiraceae bacterium
ATAAATCCGTCTCGACGGGTTCGGATAAATCCGTAAGCTACAATCCGAAAACCATTTACACTTTAATATAAAAATTGCCCGATTGGATTTGCTCGATTGGATATTTTTTTTTTATGAAAATAAGAAAGAGGTAATTTCCACTCGGCTTCGATTTAGCATTTCGACGAATCCTTAACCAACGTCAAACCAAAGCACAAAACCCAAACCTTTCCAATTAATCGAAAAGTTAAATCGAAGCTGAGTGGAAACTACCTCTTTCTTATTTTCCTAAAAAAAAATATCCAATCGGGCATATCTAATCGAGCGAATCTTGTCTGAAAAGTTCGTTTTCCTTTCATTAAAACTCCACAACAACCTCTAATTTGAAAAGCCTTTTGGCATTAGGATAGAACCGTATCACTTGATAATCCGTGTCCCAAACATTAAAAACGTGCAATCTAATGTCCCATTTTGACCCAAATACTGAGGGGGTACCGCCCACCGTAAAATTACCCACCGTGAAAGGATTTGTCCACGAAGAATTGTCACCAATCATGTACCGCCTACTCGATGCCGTTTGATTAAAATAAACGTAAACCGACTTGTAATGGGCCTTCAAACTCACGCCCCCACTATGCACGGGCGTATAAATAATTTGATTTCCCGCTTCATTCGTCGCTTTTGATAGCTGATACTGAGGGGTCAACGTGATACTAAAATCTTTGTTTTTATAGTTAAAATGAGACATTAATTCGATGCCTTGCGAAGTCATTTTAGTCAAATTGTTGGGCCGCCAAACGCCATCGTTTTGCGGTTGCCACAAGATGCGATTGTCCAAATTTATGTTAAAAAACGTCAAACCTACTTTTATGGTAGCGTTCTCTTTTTCTTTCACATAAGTCAAACCCAACTCCTCTGACCAACCACTTTCGGGCAATAAATTCGCTTTACCCAAAAGATTCCAGTACAAATCATTCAAAGCGGGCAAGTTATAATTTTTTGAAATAGACCCCCGCATGAGTAGAGCCTTTTTTTTCAAAATAGGCATTTCAAAACCCGACGAAAATGTGAACGGAATAGCCTTGCCGTCCACTAATTCCTGTCTCACGTTAAGGCTTAATTTTAAAAAACCCAAATCTGATACCCCATTTGCAAACAAAGCAAAACGGGTTCGGGTTTTATTGTCGTCAAAATTATTGGTAGCCGATTTGTCCTCCGTAAAATTCGTCCCAAAACGCACGTTGTGTTTTTCCGAAATTGAATGGTTCATTTCCCCTTCAACAACCACTGTTTTGACTCGATTTTGACTGTTTTTAATCAAATCACTGTCATACCGATTGTTGTCATCCAAATATGCCGTTTTAAGTTTTAGGTAAGATTTTGTAAAAAAATGCGCCCATTCCACAACTGCCCGATAAGCCGTGTCTTTAAAAACAGCGTGATTGTTCGCTTCCGTCATCGTTGGCGTTATTTCGCGGCTGTTCAGACTTTGCCAAAGATTTACTTTTAAAATATCTTTCGCAGAAAGATTAAAAACAATATTTTGGGTCAAATTCAAGCGTTCAAAAGCGGCATTTTGCGCCGTGTCGAGTGGCTTACCAATTTCGGCGGTGTTGATAAACGTAAAATCATTCGTCGCTTTTTGATGCGCCACCCGCACCGTAGCTGATATTTTTTTTGAGCCAAAACCTAATTTAGCTCGCTGATTTTGATAACCAAAACTACCCAAACCTAAACCAATTTCGCCGTTAAAACCTTCCGTCTGCGATACATTATTGTCTAAAAAAATAGAACCACCAATCGCCCCTGAACCATAAAGTGCAGAGCCGCCACCCAACTTCACCCCCACTCTATCGGTCGAGCCAACGTCCAAAAGATTCAAGTCAACGCCGCCATTCAAGGCATTTTGCAGATTTATCCCATTCCAAACCACCGCCGTATGACTCGCCGACATGCCCCGTGCCGCCACATTCGCATTACCCGTTCCGTAAGCCCGAATACTGAGGGGGGTCTCCGCTTGCAACCAATCCGCTATTTTTTGCCCTTGAAATAAACGCATAGTTTGGCTATCACTACTCATTTGATATTGCCCAACCGCAAAGCGATTTGTGGATTGTGCGGTGATTTCAATAGTTGGTAAAGCACGAGCCGTGTCTGTCTGGGCGGAGACAGAAAGGCAGGTTAAAAAGATGCTTATGACTAACAAAAAGCGCATGTAGCTTACGGTTTTAAACGAACCCGTCGAAACGGATTCATCCGTTGAAATATCCAATAAATTATCGACAATTTTTTTTATTTAATTTTATATACACATCAACGGATGAATCCGTTTCGACGGGTTCGGATAAATCCGACCTGTGCGATTAAAAACATCTATTATCTTGAAACCACCGATTTTAATCGGTGGGTAAAGAATTACCACGAAACACATCTATCTTCTTTTCAAAAACATCACATTTAGTAAGTA
>JAYTMW010000973.1:0-10208 GCA_043728105.1 Saprospiraceae bacterium
TGTAACAGGCTACCGATGTTTTATTCAATTTCTTAGAGAAATCAATGCTTTTTACCTTCTTTTTTTGCTGCTTTGATGTCCGCTTTAGCATCTTTCTTCGCTGCTTTGATGTCCGCTTTCGCTTCTTTCTTAGCATCTTTGATTTCGCCTTTAGCTTCTTTCATTTCAGCTTTTACATCTGATTTGGCCTCAGCTTTAGCCGCTTTCACGTCACCGCCATTTTCTTTGGCTGCTTTCACTTTGTCTTTGCCTGCTTTTTTTACGGCTTTGATTTCAGCTTTTTCTTCCGTTTTTACCGCTTTCACGTCCGCTTTCGCTTCCATTTTAGCCGCTTTAACTTCTTTCTTAGGCTCGCTTTGAGCATTAACAGACATCGTGAAAAGAGCGCAAAGGCTCATTAAAAATAATTTTTTCATAAAAAACAATTGAAATTTTTAGTTAAAAAAAATGAGTAATGACATACCATTACAAATAGTTATCCAATTTAAATCAAACGCTATAAAAGTAAAAATATTTTATTTTATTATAAATAAAAATAAAATAAAATAAAAATAAAACCCGTTTCAGAATCACCAAAACGGGTTTTATTTAATTTATTTGATTATTGCTTAAAATAAGAGGATTCATTTTTTCCACCTCCATCAACATTGTCAAATCGAGTTTTGAACTCTTTTGAAAGGGTCAAATCGTTCTTTTTAGCAAAAATTTCCTTTAATGCAATAAGCGTATTTTTATCATTTGCGTTTAAAGCCTCCGCTTTTTGGAAGAAAGGTAAAGCTTTGTCAAACTCCGCAATCATTTCTTTTTCTTTGGCATTATACTTTTTATCGTTCTCTTTATTAGGTGGCAAATCACCTAATTTCTTCAATTCAGTTGACAGTTTTGCAGCTCTATTGTAAAAAGTTGCGCCAATCGAATAAATGGCATCAACATTTTTAGAGTCCATCTCCAAAGTCTTGCCATAATAAACCATTGCTTCTTTTTGTAACTCTTCTTGCTTGGCTGGCTCTGTTTCTTTTTGAGAAAGATTGTCATAAACATTACCCAAGGTAAACACCAAAGACGTGTTTTTAGGCTCTTTTGCGATACCTTCCTTCAATTTTATAATCAACTGATCCATTTTGCCATCTTGCAAATAATGATTAATTTCATTAAAAAGCATAGAATTATCATTCGGAAATTTTATTCTTCCTTGCTCCAAAATCTTTAAAGCACCCTCACGATCTGTCTTCAGTTTGTTTTTATAAATGCCCGCATAAACAAAAGCTGAATCTTTTTTGGCATCCAACAATTTCTGATAAATTGGAGCAGCGTCCTCTTCTTTTTGAGCATACGTTGAAAGCAAGCCTGCCAAATACAACACGCCATTGTAATCTTCTATCTTATCAAGTGGACTTTTAATACCAGCAGCTTTAACAGCATCGTTGAAATCAAGACAAGATTTGAAAGAAAGATATGAATTAACATAATCGAGTTTCTCAGAATATTCTCCAGCGTATGCTCTCAAATAGCTGTAGGAATCATTCGTTATTTTTCCTATTTCTTTGATAGCTTTTGGATCTTTTGTGTTTTTTAAAGCCATCATAATAGCATTTGTACCATCAAGACCAGAGGTAATGTACGCAGGAGTAAATGCTTGCTTTTTGATATTGGCAAGGGTTCGTTCTTGATCATCTAAAGCCGACATTTCGTTCATCAACTTTGCTTTGAGCAAGTGGGCTTCAAAGCCTGATTGATTCTCGGGTGCTTTTAAAGCGGCATCAATGGCTTGTTGAGCTTCGGCAAATTTTTCTTTCTTTTTACCCGTTGTCGCTTTAACAGCTTTTTTAGCTTTTTCTAAAAGTTCAGTAGGCGTTTGTGCGAAGATTGAAGTACTGAGACATGCAAAAGCAATGGCTAACGCTAAGAATTTTCTCATTCTAATTAGATTTTTTTGTTTAAAAAAAGATTCATACTCTTTAATTGCTAAGAGTTTGTCATTATGACGCAAAATAACAGATTTGGTTAGTTACTAAAAAGTTAATGTTTTAAAAGGAAAATTATAAGCAAATGTAGAAAAACCGTTTAGATTTTTTGATACCCCCTCAGTATTTTTTTAAAAAGTTGAATTATAGGTGTATTTTAGGCTTTACTGATTCTACTTTAGCACTTTACATTCGGGTGTAGTTCCCGTTCGATGTGTTTACTCACTGTTTTGTGCTGCGCATAAAAGGTGTGCATGAAAAAATTAGTTCTAACCATTTAGTCTTTTTTTTAGTACGTCTTTTGGCGCAGCACAAAAGGCGTGCATGAGAGGAGTTTTTTTCGGTTGATTTAATGCGTAAAAACAAAGTGGTCTTTTTTTTTAAACACATAGGCACATAGGACACATAGTTTTTAGAAGTAATTTTTTTAATTCATTGATAATCAAACGATTATACATTAATCTATGTGTCCTATGTGCCTATGTGTTTCAAAAAAAACATCAAAAAGACCATATTATTTTTTACTGGTTACTTAGTCCTTTTTTAGTACGCCTTTTATGCCCAGCATAAAACAGTGAGTGCAAAATGCAAAATTAAAACTAAGTAATTTACAGAAACCGTTTAATGGTCACATCTTTATCCAATTCAATTTGACCTAACAAAACTTCTACTAAATGATTTGACCAATAAGGTATCAACGATGCTCCTTTCGTTCCGAAACCATTGAAGATAACCAATTGAGGATACATAGGATGAAAACCGATTAAAGGGCGACGATCTTTCACGGTAGGACGAAAAGCGGCTTTATGGTCAATTACCTCAAAAGGAATTTTCAATATTTCTTGTAACTCATTGATTATCAATTGCTTTTTTGCTTCAGTTGGTAAATCGTTTGGGCTATTCCATTCGTTGGTTGCGCCCACCCAATAGCAATCTTTTTCTTTGAGTGGGACTATCGAAATATTATTTTTAAAGATTTTGTTGAATCCCGCATTCGGTATTTTCACTATCAAAAGTTCACCTTTATCAATATTGAAAGGAAGCCCACGAAAAAAAGTATTTTCAACCCCTTTTGCCCCTTCGCAAAAGATAATTTTGGCAGCTTCGTGGTTCTTATATTGGTTAGAATTTTCATTCAAAATTAAAGCATCATAATCAAAGGCTTCATGTATCAATATGCCGTCTGCCGACCATTTTTTTTGAAAAAAATCTATCAAAAAAGGCATATCAACTTGAGCAGATTGTTGAATTTCGCCAAAGCCATAAAAAGACTTTATTTTCATATCAAATACTGAGGGGTCGGCTTGGTTGGCACAATAAACACGATATTCTTCCCAGTTACTTCTCAACAACCATTCATTTTCATCAGCGGCATTTTTGAAGGTACGAAGAATTGTATAATTTTTAAAAATATCTATATTGTATTGACTTTCAATGAGTTGATAAGTCTTTTGAGCAAAAGGTAGCATTTCATCAATGCGCCAACTTTTCACTATTCGCCTTCCAGTAACGGGATTAATGACACCTGCGGCAATCTTAGAAGAGGCCCCCTCAGTATTTTTATCAATAATTAGCACTTTTTGCCCTTCATCCATTAGTCTGAGCGCAAGCAACGTCCCAGCTAAGCCCTGACCTACAATGATATAATCTACTTGAATCAAATTAGTTTTTGTTTTTTAAAATAGTTAAGGAGAACCTAAACTCTCGGCGGTTTTTTCTCCAAAAAAATGCGTCCTGGCATACAGCCGCCTAAGGTAGAAACACCTTCCCAAATGCCCTCTAAAGTTTCTACACTTTTAGGTTTTCGATAAATAAGTTCACCCTTTTTGACGCACCACGCAGCTTGAGGAATTGAGTCAGCATTCAATATTTTGCTTTCAATAAACTTAAAATAATTACTACTAATTTTGCCTCCAAGGTCAAACTTAGCGTAATACTTTTTCTCTTCGTTCTCAAAACCAACGTAAGAAATGCCCGTTACATCTTTTTTCTTTTGTAACACGTCTAATTGCATCGGAAAAGTTGTCCGTTTTCCACCGCCTTCATCCCGCGTTATAGTGCCTTCCCAATGTCCTGTGATGTTAACTTTATCACTTAAAATTTGTCCATTTGGAAAATTGGATGGTGAATTATGATTTGTTTTAAAAAAGATGCCCAAAATTAGCATTAAAGAAAAAATCATGAATTTCAGTTTTTTATGCGTAAAAAATTATTGATACAAAACAAATCAAAATCAAAAAATAATAGGTCAAATTAAGCCTATAAATTCTGTAACTGAGCGTGTTTTATAATCGAAATCAATTAGAATGTGTAAAAATATTGTCAATCAGACGCAAATAAAATTAAAAAATGCGACATCGTTTCAATTGAAAAATAATTTTAACAATCTGTTACTACTTTTACCAATATTATTGAGTTTTCTACGTATAAAAAATATTAATTAAAACATATTAGCCTATTTAAGTATTATAGAATAATTAAATTATTTTCGCCGAATATTTAATTCAATCAAAATAAAATTCTAACAAAAATAAATCAATGACTTCACAATACCTCAACTATCGCAATCTTCGATTTACGATATTAGAAATGCTTGAAGCCGATAAGCTCAATCGTTTTGCCTACTATGCCGACTATGACAAAGAGGCATTCGAAATGTCTTTAGATGCTGCCAAACAAATCGCTGATACGCACATGTATCCTTTTTATGTAGAAATGGATAGAAAGAAAGCGTATTTTGAAAACGGTACAGTCAAGACGCATCCTCAGTTGAAAACCTTGATAAAGGCAGTTGCTGATGGAGGCTGGATTTCTGCCCATGCGCCCGCCGAATATGGTGGTATGCAAATGCCCATGACTTTGCTCTATTCGGGTCTTTTGAGTTTTTACGCTGCCAACGTGAATGCCTGTTATCCTTTCTTGACTCAAGGTGCTGGTAATCTTATTCAAAGTTTTGGTTCTGAAACTTTAAAGAAAACCTACTTGCCTAACATGTATGACGGTTCTTGGCAAGGCACAATGGCTTTAACTGAGCCTCAAGCGGGTAGTTCACTGACGGATATTGTTTCGTCGGCCACAGCTACCGATACTGAGGGGGTGTTTAAAATAAGTGGTCAAAAAATTTATATCTCTGGAGGAGAACATGATGCGGTTGACAATATTGTACATCTCATGCTCGCTCGCATAAAAGGCGCACCCGCTGGAACAAAGGGCATATCGCTTTTTGTTGTTCCTAAGTTTAGACCTGAAAATGACGAGCTTGTGCCAAATGACGTACAATGTGCGGGTATTTATGGCAAAATGGGTCAAAAAGGCTATATCGCAGCGCATATAATGTATGGTGAAAAAGACAATTGCTTGGGTTATCTGGTTGGCGAACCCAACAAAGGACTAACTTATATGTTCCAAATGATGAATGAAGCACGGATTGGAACAGGTTTGGTGGCAGCAGGTGCGGCCTCGGCAGCTTACTATGCGTCCTTGAAATACGCCAACGAACGTCCGCAAGGGCGACACCCAAGCAACAAAGACCCGCTCAGTCCTGCCATACTTATTATAAATCACGCTGATGTGAAGCGGATGTTATTGTTTCAAAAAGCCATTACCGAAGGGTCAATTGCGCTGTTGATGCAGTGTAGTTATTATGCTGATGTGGCGAGTGCTGGCGAGGGCGAAGAGGCTCATAATGCGCATTTATTATTAGAGTTGCTCACCCCTATTGCTAAAAGTTACCCAAGCGAAATGGGTATTCATTCTGTTTCAGCAGGTATTCAAGCGTTGGGTGGAGCGGGCTATTGCGATGATTTTCCGTTGGAACTAATTTATCGTGACATTCGCGTGAATGCCATTTATGAAGGCACAACTACTATTCACGGTATGGATATATTGGGTAGAAAAGTAGCAATGGAGAATGGAAAAGCCTTTAGTTTGTTTGGTGATGAAATCATTAATGTAGCTACCGATGGCATTAAATATGAAGAATTGGCTTCTTATGCTCAAAGATTAGGCGAAAGTTATCAAAAACTCGCTGAGTTAACGAATAATATTTTGAAGTATGGAAAAGCTTATAGTATCGAGATTATGCTTGCTGATGCCACACTTTATTTGGAATATTTTGGCATCGTAGCAGTCGGGTGGCAATGGTTAAAACAAGGTGTAGTGGCTCAAAAAGCTTTGAAAAGCGGTCAAGCGGCGGGCGATGACATTGTGTTTTATGAAAGCAAATTAGCCGCTTTACGATATTATTTTGATTATGAAATGCCAAAGACTTCAGCCTTACATACGCAATTGTTGAATTTTGATAAACTCACCGTTTCTTTAGAACCGAGCATTTTGGTATAAAATACTGAGGGGGTGTTAAAATAAAAAAGCGTCGGCAACTATTAAGTTCCGACGCTTTTTAATTTATGATTTTATTTATAACTAATTGATAATCAATAATTTAGCCTAAACATTTTCCTTTTGGATAACCGCAAAAGGCGTTTTTACTAAAATTAACAAATCATACCAAAATGAATTTTTCTTAGCGTACGTCACATCCAAACCAATGCGTTCTTCAGCTGACATATCGTTGCCACCACGCTTTGTGATTTGCCACAAACCTGTGATACCCGCTGGTGCGATGAAGCGATAGGCCCAATCTTCTTTTGTCAAACGTTCGGCTTCATATAAAGGCAACGGACGATTTCCAACGATAGACATATCTCCTTTCAACACGTTGAACAATTGAGGTAGTTCATCAATGCTTGTTTTACGAATTAAACGACCGATGCGGGTGATGCGTGGATCATTTTTGAACTTCACAAAAGCGGCATCTGATTCTGAATACTGATTCAAATGTTGCATTTCTTGAAGTCTTTGATCTGCATCGGCATACATTGAACGGAATTTCAAGAAGTCAAAAACTTGGTAACCCGTTCCACTGCGTTTTGAGCGATAAATGACTGGGCCTTTTGATTCGAAACGGATTATTAAAGCCGTGATTATCAAAATTGGGCTTAATAAAACGATGAAGAAAGTCGCTAATAAAATGTCAATTGCTCTTTTGAAAGGAGAAATAGAAACATTTAAAACATCTTCTTCAATATTTTTCAAATCAACAAGTTGCGATTTGAAACTTTTCAAAAATTCAATCCTGTCGTACATGTCACGATAGTCAACGGGTTGAATATAAACATCATCAATACCAGATTTCAAAACTTCAGCACTCCGTACTTCAGAATTTGCGATGGCAATGATGGGCAAATTGGCATTCAACGGATTAGAGCGTATTGCCTTTACAATGTTAAAGTTGCTTTTCTGCAAGATGCTGAAATCAGCAATGATTGCATGAGGCACTTCTTTTGTCTTTGTGTTTTTAATCAAACGCTCAAGCTCACTGTAAACAGAAGCGCCGTTGATAACATTAAGCTCATATTGGGTCATTGATGCCGAAAACTCAGTTCTTATGTTTGGAATATTGAAACACAAGATTTCTTTAGATTTTAGCAGCGTAAGCGTTGGTAGAGTTTGTTGCATTGTATGTTTGTTTTTTTGTCTTGGTAAAGTGATAAAATAATTAATGTGTTAATCTAAAAAAATAAAAGTCACGACCGTAACCTACCTTGCGGAGGCTGCGTGTGTAGTAATTGTCATAGTTATACAAGGTTGTAGTTAGGAGTTACTCAGCGACAGCAGTTCTGTGTTTGTTTAAAATATTTTTAACTTTTTCTTTCAACGTAATAGGGTTGAAAGGTTTTGAAATAAAGTCAACGATTCCTAAATCAAAGGACAATGCAATATCCTCTTCATTATCGTTCGCAGAAACGAGAATGACAGGTACATGCCTAAAGACTCCACTCGATTTCAATTGTTTCAAAAAATCGAGCCCATTAAGTCGAGGCATTTGCATGTCCAACATAATTAGATCGGGAATGTTACCAGCCACAAGCCAAGCCATGCCTTCAATACCATCTTTTTTGGTAATGACATCATATTGCTTTTTGAATGTTAGCCCTAACAGAAGACGTACCGCATCGTGGTCGTCAATAATTAATACGTGTGACTTGTTCTGATTCATGTGTTTGTTCGTAATAGAAATTTTATGTTCAGAGATATAATACGAAATTCAGATGAGCCTAATCATCAAAACTCGGAATAAGTTAATACTCGCAAAAAAAATACTCCAAAAGCTTTTCATATATCAGGGGGAAGCTTTAGAATAAATTTATGTTACAACGGGTACTTAAAGTTTGTTAAAAATTAAAAGATTCTATTTAGTATGTTTGTTATTAATTAAAATAGGCTTAAATCAGTTAGGGAGAAAGATAGGTACGCATTCAAACAATTTGAAAACGTGGTACAAATATAGGGAGTTTTTATGAGTTGTCAAATTTTAGAGCACCTTTTAGTCTTTTTTATTACTAAATCGGTTAAAATTATCTAAAGCCAATCAATATTTTCATTAAGATAGTTAATTATAGCAATCCTACTGAAAAAAAATAACATACCAAATTAAATACTGATAAAATGGTTTTAAAATCACCTAAAACAGGCAATTAGTTGTTTTTTATCAACAAATTTTCATTATTAGCTTGTTGAAGTGCCTGAATTTTTGATGATTGCTCACTGTAATCAATAATATTCCAAACCAAAACGTGGTCGTTATCACCCCACTCTGCCCGCATGAATGAACAATAATAGAAGCCGTCTAAAAAATTTGTGATAGAAACTATTCGAGGAAAAATTATTTCAGGGCTTTCCAACTTTAGCGTGTGAAGCGTAGGCATCATACTACTGAAGAAATAAGACCATTCCTCAACGGGACGATGGTGCAATTTTTGAGTTTCAAAAATAGTATCTGTGCTTTCCAACACGTAACCCTGCCAATCTAAAATTAATTGTTGGTTAACCGCTGTTTCTTTTGATGCCATTCGGGCTGCTGCTAAATTATTCATGTGTTTATTACAATAAACTTTTTGCCAAATCCAAAAATAATTGATCTACATTTTCACCAGTTTTGGCGCTTGTTAAACAATCAATTGTGCGTGGTAATGATTTTACTATTTCCTCAATCTGAGCCTCTGTCACTAAATCTCTTTTATTACCTACTATTTTAATGACACCCAAAGGCATCAATTCTTTCAAAAATAGGTAGTCTGACTCAAGATTTTTGAACGTCATGGGACGAGATAAATCCATTACATACACAATACCACTTGCACCCAAAAAATATGAAGACGGTACTTTGTCTTGAGATATTTCCCCTGCAATGTCCCATACCAAGAGTGAAACTTCTTTATCCTCTACTTTTATTTGTTTTTTGTTAACTTTAACACCAATGCTCGTTAAATATTTATCATTAAACTCTTGATAGATAAAACGATTGAACAGAGATGTTTTTCCAACACCAAAACTGCCTGTTAATATTACTTTTTTACTTATCATAATTCGGTTGTTGTCAATCTTTTACGTTTCGAATTTGAAATTCCAAAGTATAAGACGTTGGTTCTATAAGTTAGTCACCCCCTCAGTATTTTTAATTAATTTTGAGAATATGTTGGTGTAAAGGTAATAATAAAGTTAACTCCCAAGCACTAATTGTCGTTGCGGAGAAATGAAAACACTTTCTAATCTTTGTGAAATGTTGGTCTGAATTTCTGAATCAACATTTTCGGTTCCTAATTCAGGGGTTTTTTCTGCAAACTCAAATACCTTAGTTCTGAATTTTTCGGACTCCAAAGTTGACAATGAGCCACTCAGAGCCATCGCAAAATAGTAGGTTGGAAAGCTACAAAGCATCACTCTATACGTTCCATAATTAATGGTCTCTAAATCTTCTTTGTCTTTTTCAAAAGCATCTTCAACAAAATCTTTAATGGCTGTCAGCATACCCGCCACAGCGTCTCGGTTTTCAGAGGGATAAAGTGCTGCACTGCCTAAAAGTAAACCTGAATTTTTCTGAATCACAAAAACTTCTTCCACAAAAGGTACGTCCGAAGAGGCTATTATAATGTCCGCAGTTTTAACACCGAATATGCGATACTTTATTTTATCCATAATGGTTTTTGTAGAAAAAGTCTCCTTAACCTGCCTATCAATATTTTCTTTCAAAATTTGAAACTGCAAACTGATAAATTTAGTAATCATTTGACCCAAAACAGGATAAATGACTTCTACGATTTCTTTTTGAGAACTTTTCAACTTATGCTCAATCATTTTATTAACCAATTGCTCATATTGTAGTGGAAAATTTTGACGCATATT
>JAYTMW010000974.1:0-8926 GCA_043728105.1 Saprospiraceae bacterium
CAAAAAACCATAAATACTGAGGGGTCATCTAAAACGAGTAACATGGTGCGGGATGTTAAGAATCCTTCAAATTTAATTACTACAACTGTCTCAAAAACGCATTACACTGATGGCACATACATCGAAGAAATCAACAAGCAAACGTTTTCGGGGGATGGTAGCAAGCCCATGCTAAAACCTGAAATCAAGAAAACGGTGTGGCTAAGTCCGTCCAATTATTGGTTTATGTTGTTCTTGGTTTTCATCCAAATCATCTACGTAACGATGGTTTATGGCCCCATTGCCGCCTTTTTGGTTGAGTTGTTTCCGACCCGCATCCGTTACTCGTCTATGTCCCTACCTTATCACGTGGGCAACGGCATTTTTGGCGGTTTGACTCCTTTTATTGCTACGGCTTTGGCAGCGGCGGGCGGTGCAGCCAAGTTCAACGGCTTGTATTATCCGATAGCGATTGGAGCGATTACGTTTGTGATTGGGACTATCTTTTTGAGTAATAAAATTGATGAAGATGTTTTGGATTAGTTTAGTTAATGATGATTTATGAATGATAAATGATGAATAAATTGCCAAACCACCTCAAAATACTGAGGGGGTCACTATTATCATTTCTCTTTCATTTTATAAAAATTTTAAATAAAAATAAAATGAACGCTTTAAAAAAAGTCATCGGTTTAGCCTGCATCATCATCGGATTGGTGGCAGAATATTTTTTAATCAACGCCATAATAAACGGTGAATTGATTAAAAATCCAGAAGAAAATAAGATTTTTGCTCTGACGGTCATCCCCGTTTCAATCCCTGTTTTGTTGGGTGGTTTGTTGCTGTTTGGGTATTATGCTTTGAAGGGTGAATATGACAGCAAAGAAGCCAAATTGTAGTGTTTTTGTTGAAAATACTGAGAGGGTAATGTAGCGGCTAATTTATTCAGCAATTCCGCATACGACAATATTAACACGAATTAAGACGAATTTTTAAACGAATTAAACCAATTTAGATTTAAAAATTAGAAAAATTCGTGTTTTTATTTGTGAAATTCGTGTTTTATGTCTCATATAAGGAATTGCTGTAACCTAAAAATTCATCATTTACAATTCATCATTCATCATTAAAAAAAATGAATTTAATCCAATCATTCGACCAATACAAGCACGATTACGCTCATTCAATAGCATATCCCGAAGGCTTTTGGGCAGAACAAGCCGAGCTTTTTACGTGGAAAAAAACGTGGGATAAAGTCCTCGAATGGGATTTTGTGAACCACGATGTCAAGTGGTTTATAGGCGGACAATTAAACATAACCGAGAATTGTCTCGACCTCCACCTCGCCACCCAACCCGACAAACCCGCCATAATTTGGGAGCCCAATGACCCCAACGACGAAGGTAAAACCTTGACTTACAAGGAGTTACACGAGCAAGTATGTCAATTCTCAAACGTCTTGAAAAGCCACGGCGTAGTCAAGGGCGATAGAGTGTGTTTATATATGCCGATGGTGCCAGAGTTAGCGATTGCAACGCTCGCATGTGCGAGGATTGGGGCGATACATTCAGTCGTTTTTGGTGGTTTTTCAGCCCAAGCGTTGGCGGATAGAATCAACGATTCGGCGTGCAAAATATTGGTCACTACGGACGGCGTTTTTAGAGGAAACAAAGAATTAAAATTAAAAGATATAGCGGATGAAGCCTTAGCCCAAACGCCAAGCATCGAAAAATCCATCGTTTTCAAAAGAACCAATTGCTTCGTGCATTGGCAAGCGGGTCGAGACCTTTGGTGGCACGACGAAATGGCAAACGCCTCAAAAATTTGCCCAGCCGAAACGATGGATGCCGAAGATATGCTTTTTATTCTTTATACATCAGGCTCTACGGGCAAGCCCAAAGGCGTGGTGCATACCACGGCGGGCTACATGGTGTACGCAGGATATACTTTTCGTCAAGTTTTTCAAGTGGGCAAAAATGATGTTTATTGGTGTACGGCGGATATTGGTTGGATTACGGGTCATTCTTACATCATTTATGGCCCACTTTTGGCGGGTGCGACCACTGTTATGTTCGAGGGC
The DNA here is from genome assembly GCA_043728105.1 of Saprospiraceae bacterium. Classification (GTDB taxonomy): domain Bacteria; phylum Bacteroidota; class Bacteroidia; order Chitinophagales; family Saprospiraceae; genus JAAFJT01. Next base: position 2,060 of record JAYTMW010000974.1, read on the forward strand.
GTACCCAATTGGCCCGATGCAGGGCGTTTTTGGCAAGTCATTGACAAGCTCCAAGTCAATCAATTTTATACTGCCCCGACCGCCATTCGGGCTTTGATGGCGCATGGTTTGCAATATGTTGCGCCGTATTCGCTGTCTTCTTTGAAGGTTTTAGGCTCGGTGGGCGAACCAATTAATGAAGAAGCATGGCAATGGTACTACAAATACATCGGAAAAAGCCGTTGCCCTTTGGTGGACACATGGTGGCAAACCGAGACGGGCGGCATCATGATTTCGCCCATTCCAAACGTCACGCCGTTGAAGCCGACGATGGCAACATTGCCCCTCCCAGGCATCCAACCGTGCCTACTCACGCCCGAAGGCAAGGAGATTGAAGGCAACAATGTGGAAGGTTTATTGTGCATAAAATTCCCGTGGCCAGGCATCATCCGCACCACTTATGGCGACCATGAGCGCGCCAAACAAGTCTATTTTGGCCCATTCCCAGGCTACTATTTCACGGGCGATGGCGCACGCCGTGACGAGGACGGATATTACCGAATCATCGGGCGTGTGGATGATGTTATAAACGTGTCGGGGCATCGCATTGGCACGGCGGAGGTCGAAGATGCGATTAACAAACACCCGTTTGTGGTTGAGTCGGCGGTGGTCGGTTATCCACATGACATAAAGGGGCAAGGCATCTACGCTTTCGTGATTTGCGACCACGAAGTGACTTCCGAAAAAGCCTTCAAAGATGAAGTTTTGGTGGAAGTGACCAAGCAAATTGGAGCGATTGCGAAGCCCGATATTATCCAAGTCGTCGTCGGTTTGCCGAAGACACGGTCGGGTAAAATCATGCGGCGCATTTTGCGCAAAATAGCGGAAGGCGATGTCTCCAATTTGGGTGATATTAGCACCTTGCTCGACCCTGCGGTGGTGGAATTGATTAAGGCGGGTGCGCCTACTTTGAAGAAATAAAAACAAAACAATGACTTACTCCGAACTCTACAACCGCAGCCTCACCAATCCCGAAGGTTTTTGGCGAGAAAAAGCCCAAGCCATTCATTGGTTTAAATTCCCAAAAACCATGCTATCCAAAGACAAGGATGGACTCTACCGATGGTATAAAGGCGGCAAACTCAACACCTGTTATTTGGCGATTGACAACCACGTAGAAAATGGTTTTGGTGAAAAAACGGCCTTAATTTATGACTCACCTGTAACGGGTGTTATGAAAAAATACACCTACGCACAACTCCTACATGAGGTGTCAAAATTTGCGGGTGTTTTGCGGGGTTTGAATGTTGGGAAGGGCGATAGAGTCATCATTTATATGCCCATGATTCCCGAAGTGGCTTTTGCGATGTTGGCTTGCGCTCGGATTGGGGCGGTTCACTCGGTCGTTTTTGGCGGTTTTGCGGCCCACGAATTAGCGATTCGGATTGATGATGCCACGCCAAAAGTGCTTTTAACGGCAAGCGGTTCGATGGAGTTTGACAAGATAATTCCGTACAAACCAATCATTGATAAAGCCCTCGATGAAGCCGAACACAAGATAAAAAATGTGGTCGTTTATCAGCGTGATTTTGTCGCCGCCGAGTTCAAAAAAGGGCGTGATTTTGATTGGAATGAGCTTTTAAACGAGGCAATTCCCGTATCAGAATGTACGGAAATGGATGCTACCGACCCACTTTATATCATCTACACATCAGGCACAACGGGCAAACCCAAAGGCATTGTGCGGGACAATGGTGGTCACGCCGTGGCTTTACAATACTCCATGGAAACGGTTTACGGCGTTAAAAAAGACGATGTTTTTTGGGCGGCGAGTGATGTGGGTTGGGTCGTCGGACATTCATATATCGTTTATGCACCACTTATAATGGGTTGTACCACAGTGCTTTATGAAGGGAAACCCATTCGCACACCCGATGCAGGCGCATTTTGGCGTGTCATTGACGAACACAAAGTCAACATCTTTTTTACCGCCCCAACGGCCATGCGAGCCATCAAAAAAGAGGACGCACAAGGTTTGCTTTTGAAGCAATATGACATATCGAGTTTGCGGACACAATTCGTTGCGGGTGAGCGTTGCGATGTGGCAACTTATGATTGGTTGACGGCCCTGTTAAACAAACCCGTTATTGACCATTGGTGGCAAACGGAGTCGGGTTTTCCGATGGTTTCGCAGCTCATGGGCGTGGGTTTGGATGCGATAAAACCAGGTTCATCGGCTCGCCCGATTCCAGGATTTGACATTCAGATTTTGGATGAAAATGCCGACATTTTAGGCGAAAATACTGAGGGGGCCATTGGCATCAAATACCCGTTGCCACCAGGCTGTTTGCCCACGCTTTGGAAGGATACGACTCGTTTTAAAGACACTTATTTATCGGCATATCCCGGCTATTATTTTTCGGGCGATGGTGGTTACAAGGACGAGGACGGCTATTTGTTCATAACAGGACGTATAGATGATGTTATAAACGTGGCAGGGCATCGCCTTTCCACTTCCACGATGGAGGAAATTGTGGCGAGTCATGCAGCCGTGGCAGAGTGTGCCGTCATAGGCGTTGAAGAAGACATGCGGGGGCAAGTGCCTATCGGTTTTGTGGTCTTGAAAGCGGGCGAAAACATTACGGATGAAGCCCTTGAACAAGATTTGATTCGCATGGTGCGTGAGCAAGTGGGTGCTGTGGCGTGTTTCCGAAGAGCTATTGTTGTCAAGCGTTTGCCGAAGACTCGGTCGGGCAAAATTCTAAGAAAAATCATGCGCTTTATGGCGGATGATAAACCTTATACTACGCCTTCGACTATTGAAGATTTGACGGTTTTGGATGAGCTGGTGGGTGTGATGAAGGCGCAAGGTATCGGGAAAGTGTCGCAAGAAAAAGTAAGCAACTTGACGCAAGTTTTGCCAAAATACTGAGGGGCCTCTTCGATGATACTTTTCCCGTTTAGATATTTTTTTTTTAGGAAAATAAGAAAGAGGTACTGTATGGAAGTACGGAGTAATGAGTAATGAGTGCTTGTCTCAATTGCCTCCATCTTCAGATGGGGGATTGCATATTTACTCCTCCATCTAAAGATGAAGGCAATTGAGACAAGCGCATTACTCATTCATTACTCATTACGCATTATTCCGTACTTCCATACGGCACTCCTCACCCACCTTGTCCTTATTTTCTTAAAAAAAATCAATTTTCAAAATATTTTTCCCATGATTGTATTTAGATAATTAGATTTTCTCATACTTTTAAGCGAACAAAAATATTTTATCTATGCAGATTGATTTAAGCCAAGATTTTTTAGAAGAATCGACAGAAAAACTAAGAGCTATCGCCCATCCTGTACGGTTGGCAATCATCGAATTGCTTTTTCACAAAAAAGAAATGACCGTCACCGAGTTGTTCGAGGCCTTGGATATTGAGCAAGCGGCCACGTCGCATCATTTGCGGTTGATGAAAGATCAAAAAATTGTGAAAGTAAAACGAGACGGTAAAAACTCCATTTACTTTTTAGCCAATGAAAAATATAGAGATATTATTGAGGTTTTGAAGGCGTAATTTTGAAAAATACTGAGGGGTATTCCCTTTTGGTTCTAAATCAACAGAAAATACGGAAAATCTATAAAGTATATTTAGGCGTTAAACAAAGAATAATATACCCAAATTGGTCTTTATATTTTCTTTAATCAAGACAAATTTTTTGAGAAATAATGGATTATTTAAAAAGGATTTAACGCAGAGTAAAGGGAATAGAATGACCAAGTTGGGTATATTATTTTTTGTTTAACGCCTAATAAAAGGTCATTATTTTTGAAACACGAGGCACATAGGACACATAGAAGCTATATAAAGTGTTGATTATTAGGAGTTTACATAAAACTATGTGTCCTATGTGCGTATGTGTTTCAAAAAAATAAACTTTATAATGTTGTTTTTCGCTCATTACTATTTGTATAAAATTTTACTTTTTAAATTTAATTTAAACAAAGCTATGTTAAAGCAAACCTATTTCGATTTCTTTGAAGAACTCTCTAAAAACAATGACCGTGAATGGTTTACAGCGAATAAAAAACGGTATGAAAAAGAGGCGAAAGAGCCTTTTATCGCCCTTGTTGAAGCCATTGTAGAGAGCCTACACAACACCGAACCAGACTTGAGCCTTATACCAGCGAAGCAAATGTTGTTTCGCATCAATCGAGATATTCGTTTTTCAAAAGATAAACGACCCTACAAAGAACACATGTCCGCTTCAATCGGTCGGTTTGGGACGAAGGATAAAATCTACCCCGGACATTACATGCACATTGCGCCAAATGAGACATTTATTGCGGGTGGAGCTTATTGGTTTGAAGAAAAAACAATGCTTTATCGTGTGCGTAATTTTATTGCGCAATATCCTGAAAGATTTACAGAACTCATTGATAATCAAGCCTTTAAGTCGAAATTTGGTGAAATAAAAGGAGAGAAAAACAAGCGGATACCACCTGAGTTTGTGGAAGATGTTAAACGTCAACCCCTGATTGCCAATACTCAATTTTATTGGTCAATTGCCCTCAATCCAAAGGATGCTTTGAAGCCTAATTTTGTTGAAATACTGAGGGGGTACTTTGAATCGGCTCAACCATTGAACAACTTTTTGATAGAGGCTATGTATGATTAGTGATTAAAAAAAAGTGCAACGTCTAACAACGTTGCACTTTTTTTAATCACTAATCACTAATCACTAACTAATTATTTTTCTGCCAACACATCAACGGCATCCACGTGAATAGGACTTGGAACAACCAATTTATCTTCGTAAGGACGAGGCCCAATCAATTTTTCTAAATCTGATTTCAATAAAACCTCTTTATCCAACAAATGTTGTGCAATTAGCTCTAACTCTTGGCGGCGTTCAACGAGCAATAATTTAGCTCTTGCATAAGCTCCATCAGCCAATTTGCGTACCTCATTATCCATTAAAGTTGCCGTATCATCAGAGTAAGGGCGATTGAATGAATCGTTCATCATGCCATAATAAGATACATTTCCGACCTTATCATTCATACCATATACTGCCACCATTGCGTAAGCCATGCGTGTCACTTGATCCAAATCGCTTTGTGCGCCCGTAGAAATTTTATCAAAAATGATACTTTCAGCGGCACGACCACCCATTGTCATACACATTCTATCCAAAATAGCTTCTGTGCGGGTGATGTATTCGTCTTTTGGTAAATATTGAGCATAACCCAACGTGCCGATGCCACGAGGCACAATCGTCACTTTCACCAAAGGCATAGCGTGTTCCAAATACCAACCACAGATAGCGTGACCTGCTTCGTGATAAGCAATAATTTCCTTTTCGGCTGGCGCAATAATCTTGCTTTTACGCTCCAAACCACCAATCACTTTATCCAAAGAGTAGTTAAAATCGTCCATATCAACGCCCGTCTTGTTGCGACGAGCCGCTATTAAAGCCGCTTCGTTACAAATATTGGCGATGTCAGCACCCGCAAAACCAGGAGTCATTTCAGCCAAAATGGCTTGGTTAACATCTTCCGTAATTTTAATATGACGTAAATGCACACTAAAAATTTGTTCACGTCCTTTCAAATCTGGAAGGTCGATACCAATTTGACGGTCGAAACGACCTGGGCGCATCAAGGCATTATCCAAAACGTCAGAACGGTTGGTCGCAGCCATCAAAATAACCGCTTTATCCGTTGGGAAACCATCCATTTCTACCAATAATTGATTCAAAGTATTCTCTCTTTCGTCGTTGCCGCCTTGAAAAGCTCCTTTTCCACGAGCTCTACCGATAGCGTCAATTTCGTCAATAAAAATAATACAAGGTGCTTTTTCACGGGCTTGACGGAACAAATCACGTACACGGCTTGCGCCCACACCTACGAACATTTCAACGAAATCTGAACCCGATATGGAGAAGAAAGGCACACCCGCTTCACCCGCCACGGCTTTTGCCAATAGGGTTTTACCCGTGCCGGGAGGGCCTACCAAAAGAACACCTTTTGGGATTTTACCACCCAACGCCGTATATTTTTTCGGATTTTTCAAGAAGTCCACGACTTCCATGACCTCTTCCTTGGCCTCATCTAAGCCCGCTACATCAGAAAAATTGATGTTTACCTTAGCATTATTGTCAAAAATTTGTGCTTTTGAACGACCAATGTTGAAGATTTGCGAACCCGGCCCGCCTGCACCACCGCCTACTCGACGCATGATGAAAATCCAAAGAAATACGAAAATAGCAATCAGAGTTAACCACTGCAATAATTGAGGAATGTAGTTTTGACGCTCTTTATAGTCCGCAAAAATGTGCGGCACCGTAGGATTGGCTAAATAAAGTGCAGCGATTCTGTCCTCAAAAACCTTTGCGGGAATGTCAATGGTATAATGAGGGCGGTTAGGGAATTTGCCTTTTTGAAGTTTAAACTTTTGAAGCTTATCTTCTCGAACAAATACTTCTAACACTTTTTCATTAATCATTTCTACTTTTTCTACATCGCCTTCCTTTACCATGGTCGTAAACTGATCCCAGGGTAATTCTTTTTTATCTATTGTGCTGAAACTATAGATATTGAAACCAATTAAAACCAAGAAAATCAGTGCATAAATCCAATAAGAATTGAATCCGCCGCCTGTAGAACTGTTTTTTGGTTTGTTTTCTAATTCGTTATTCTCCATTTTTTTATTTAAGACCCCCTCAGTATTTTTGCCCAAATGGCAATTTATTGAGACAGTTTTTAGTTTAAATTCTCAATTAGGAATTGTTAAAAATATAAAATGCTTAAAAAAAAATGATAACTATTTGATAATCAATGAGTTATCGAAAATTATTTAAGGACTTCAATGTTTGATATATTCCTTAAAGGCG
>JAYTMW010000975.1:0-3955 GCA_043728105.1 Saprospiraceae bacterium
GAAGTCGGTTCAGGTCAAAGGCTCTTATTTGAGCGATAGATTAGAAATAAGGATAATCAGAAATAACGCCTTTAACCCCTCGGTTTTTTAGTCTATTTATGAAAGATTCGTCATTGACCGTCCAGACAATTAAATCAATATTCATTTTTTTACACAACCGAATCGTTGCATCATTTAAGTAACGATAATAAGGACTATAAATGTCAGGTTTGAAACCCAACTTATTTAAATTGTCTTTTAAACTCAATTGATTTTCAGTTAAAAAAGCCAATTTCGTTTTAGGGTTCGTTTTTTTGAACGTTTTTAAAAAAATCGGATCAAAAGATGATACATAGTACGTGTCAAGTGGCAAAATACTGAGGGGCCCTTTAAGAAGTTTAATAAAATCGGAAGGCATCGGAACATATTTACCGTACCAATCGGGATGGCTTTTTACTTCAATATTGAAAAATGGTTTCACGAAATTCTGTGTGTCGCAAAAAACATGAACAGACTCAATAAGCTCTGTTAAAGTCGGCTTATGCGCTTTTATTGGCTTCTGATTAGGAAAACGAAGATTACCTCTCGACCCACAATCAAACTGTCGAATCAAATCATAAGGCATTTTATAAAGATTAGTACCGTTTACGTGCTCACTTAAAATAGGCTTGCCGTTTGGAAAACTGCAAAACTGAGACGACATCCACGGGTCGTGAGAAACAACGATTTGACCATCATTTGAGCAAACAACATCAATCTCTAAACCATCGAAACCCAAGCGAACTGCTTCTATGCAACCCTCAATAGTGTTCTCTGGCATCAGCCCTCGCACACACCTATGACCTTGAAAATGAAATTTTTTTTCTAAAAAAGTTGCCATCTCTATCAATTTATTAAACAAAATAATCACTTTTGCAGGAATAATCAACCTATTTAAAAAAAAAGATTGATTAGGCCCCTCAGTATTAAGGACTTTTTTTAGTTTTGTAGGATTCCTATTTTGATTAAGGAACGATGAAATAATAAAATTGAATTAAATTACACAAATTACAGTTCAACAAATACATCATTACTAACACACTATGATAAAAACTACGAAGATGAACAAACAAACTTCTATGTTCAAATATAGCCTATTCGCTTTGGCTTTATCGCTTACGTTAGCATCGTGCGACCTTTTCAAAAAGGCAGAAACGACGGCTCCTAAAAAAACTCAAAAAGAAGATCCGAGAGATGCCAATAATCCAAACACTTCTGGAAGAGTATCAGGTGTTGATACAGTGCGTTGGAAAACGGACAATCGAACAAAACCGCCTATTTCAACAGGTCAAACACCACCCTCGCCCGTGATTGTGACCGACAATTCTGGGGGGCAAGGTAATAATCCAACTAACCCGACAAACCCCTCAGACCCAACACCTGGCACTAATGTCACGCCTTCAACAAAGGATGCGTATATTTTAGATGTAATTTTACCTTTTAGCTCTGATAAATTTGTTGAAACAAGTGGTACTAATCCTGCAAAATCACAATTTGCTTTGGATTTTTACGCAGGTGTAAAAATGGCTTTAGATACAATTGGAACTTTGCCCATTCGCTTAACTGTTAATGTTAAGGATTCAAAAGATGGATTCAACGCTATTTCTGGCAGATATGGTTTTGATAAAACAGACGTTATTTTGGGGCCCATTGAAAAAGATAATGTTGTTCAAGCCATTGCTTATTCTTCACGTAATAATGTAACAGTAGTTTCTCCTTATTTTCCAACTGGAGAAATTGAAGGTATAAATCCAAACTTTGTTCAAGTAAAACCAAGTTTAAGGACGCATTGCCATAATATTGTGAAACACATTCAAACAAAATACCCTGGTGCTTCGGTCGTTATGGCCGCTCGGAGCAAGGAAAATGAAACATCTCGTTTCGCTTATTTTGAAGAAGGCGAAAAAATGTACTCAGCGGCTAAGTTTGAAGAATGGAAAATTGAAGATGACATCAGCTTCAACCCAGACGCTTACATCGAAAAAACGGGTACCACAGTTTTCATCGTTCCGTCTTGGAATGAAGCATTTGTTACCTCTTTTCTACGTAAATTAAATGCCTCTCCTTATAAAAATCAAATTATAGTGTATGGTATGCCTCAATGGATGGATTTTAGTTCAAGCCTCAATAGTCTTTATGATGCCTTACATGTGCATGTGAGTAGCTCTACCTACATGGATAATAACTCAGCGGAAGTGCGTTTTTTCAGAAATAAATTCATGTCCAAATTTGGGAAACTACCAAATCCTGATGCCGCTTTGGGCTACGATTGTATGCTTTTCGTGGGCAAAATGATGCTCCAATATGGCTCAAAGTTCCCTTATTTTTTGGATAGAGAACAACAAACAGTATTACACACCAAGTTTAATTTTGCACCTGTTTTCAGAAATGTGAATAATGACGCAGGTAGTAATGTGGCAAAATATGAAAATAACTACGTCAATATTTTGAAGTTTCAATCGAATACTTTCAGATTAGACGAATAGTGATTCGTGATTTGTGAGTGAGGGGGTTAAATGAAAAAAGGGTTTGGAGTTTTGAAACTTCAAACCCTTTTTTTGTTTACCCCCTCAGTATTTTAGGAAAATTTTTCAATATTTTAATATTTAAACATACTATTCATACCTTTTTTACAGCATAAATGGAAAATAATGTGTAAAATATTACCCGAAAAGGGTATTTTTAAAAAGTTGGCATACTTTTTTTAGGGTATAGTTATCAAGTATTTAAACTTACATAACTTTAACCATAGTCTTCATTTTTAAAATCTTACAATTATGTTCCACAAACTTACGTTATCTCTTTGCATTATTTGTGCATTTGCGTTATCAGCTTCAGCTCAACGCGCTCCAATCAAAAAAAATAATATCGTTTCAAACGTTGCTTTGAAAGTAAACGGCGGCAAAACTTCTGTACGTGCTGGTGAGCAAGTCTTATTGTCTGCAAAAGGCGAAGACGAATCTGAAATGCTACAATGGCAAGTTAGCACCGATGGTGTTAATTGGAAAGATGTTCCACAAGCTAACGGTAACAACTTTGAAACTGAGCCAATGGTTGCTACTAACTTCTACCGTGTTGCTACTCGCCCACAAGAAGGTTATTTGGCAATTGAAACGTTTTCAAATTCAGTGGCACTTACTTTGAGTGAAAACACTGCATCAAACGTGAAAACGAAGCATTAATTTGCTTAGTTAAAAAAAGAAAACCAAGCCCATGGAGTCTCTTGACTTCATGGGCTTTTTAATTTTCAAAAAGACGTAAAACATAAATTTTTGTTAAAAAAATCAATACTCGTGTCTTTTTATGTAATTTAGCGTCAGAAAAGCAACGTTTTTGAAGTCATAAACGTCTTTTATGGGAATTTAAATTTATAAGCTAAAAATTCAAAAATGATTATGAAAAAATACATATTCGCATTTTCAGTGCTTTGTTTCTCTCAATTCAGTTTATTGGCTCAAAACAGTCAATCACCTCAAAATATGATGGAGCAAATGCAGAAACAGATGCAACAAATGTTAGGTAAAATGGGCATGGGTGGCGATTCGACGATGAACTTTGACTTTAAAATGGATACTACGTTGAACAAATCGTTCGGCATGTTTTTAGACGGTGATAATTTTAAATCATTCACAGAGAGTGGAGACTCTACGCACAATGATTTTTTCCAACAATTTCTCAATCGGTTTAAAGGCATGAATCCAGAAGGAACTAATCCGGAAGGGACGAATCAAGGTTTAAACTTTTCTGAAATGTTTAAAGGTTTTGAGCAAATGATGCCAGGTTTGCAATCACAAGATGGGATGCCTCGTCTTTCACCTGAAAACAAAAAACGTAAAGGCGAAGCGGAGACTAAAGAGAAAAAATATAGCACTGAAAAAATTTAAAACAATCGTCCTAAATAATTTATAAACAATTGATAAAGAAGGTCTTAAATATT
>JAYTMW010000976.1:0-5327 GCA_043728105.1 Saprospiraceae bacterium
AAAATATGATTAAAGCTATAAACATAGAGAAAAACTACGGCAAACTCAAAGTATTGCGGGGCGTGGATTTGGAGATAAACAAGGGCGAAGTAGTGTCAATTGTGGGTAAATCGGGTGCTGGAAAAAGCACGTTGCTGCACATTATCGGCACGTTGGATAAGACGGATTTTGGTCAAGTTTTTATTGGTGGCGTGGAAGTGTCAAAGCTCAACGGCAATCAATTAGCGGATTTTCGGAACAAAAATATTGGTTTTATTTTTCAATTTCACCACCTTTTGCCCGAGTTTACGGCGTTGGAAAATGTCGTGATGCCCGCACTCATCACAGGCGGCAGCGAATCGGCGGCCAAAAAACGAGCGACTGAATTGTTGGAGTATTTGGGTCTAACGCACCGCATGACGCACAAGCCCACAGAAATGAGTGGAGGCGAGCAACAACGGGTGTCCGTGGCAAGGGCTTTGATGATGAATCCCTCGGTGGTTTTTGCCGACGAACCTTCGGGCAATTTGGATTCGGCATCGTCAAAAGATTTACACGAATTGATTTTTAAATTGAGGGACGATTTCAAACAAACTTTCGTCATCGTCACCCACAATGAGGCCTTGGCAGAAATGAGCGACCGCCGTCTGGTTATGGAAGATGGACTTTTGATGAAGTAATTTCGACTATTTTTCTACAAAATAATCTTAGGAAGATTTCAAATCTTCCTAAGATTTAAACTTAAAATATTGATTATCAACGAATTGTGAATCAAAATATTCATCATTCATCATTTATAATTCATCATTAATTATTTATGTCTAAAAAAAATGTAGCCCTTGTAGCGGGCGGGTATTCAGGCGAATATGTTATTTCGATTGGCAGTGCCAATGTGGCGGAAAAATGTATTGACCCAAAGCGTTTTGAGGTCTATAAAATTATAGTAACCCGTGAAAAATGGGCTTACACTTCTTCTGATGGAAAGGAATATTTGATTAATAAAGACGATTTTTCTTTAAAAATTGGTAGAAAAAAGATAACTTTCGATGTCGCTTTGCTCATTATACATGGTACACCGGGTGAAGATGGGAAGTTGCAGAGCTATTTTGATATGCAAGGTATTCCTTACACCTCATGCGATGCTATCACTTCCGCTTTGACATTTAATAAGCGTTGGACGGTTGCTACGGCGGCTTTTTCAGGCATTAAAGTAGCAAATTCGGTACATCTTTTTAAAGGAGGAGACCCCCTCAGTATTGAAGGCATTTTGAGCGAGTTGACGTTGCCTGTTTTTGTAAAACCGAACAATGGTGGTTCGTCAATCGGCATGAGTTTGGTGACAAAGGCGAGTGATTTGGCGGATGCGGTTGCAAGAGCGTTTAGAGAAGACAATCAAGTTTTGGTGGAGCAATTTATCAAAGGGCGTGAGTTTACGATTGGTTGTATGCGTACAAAAGGTGAGTTGATTGCTTTGCCAATTTGTGAAGTTAAATCGAAAAAAGCCTTTTTTGATTACGAAGCCAAATATTCATCGGGCATGAGTGAGGAAATTATCCCAGCACCAATACCCGATGCACAAACGAAAATTTTGCATGATACGGTTAAAAAAGTGTATCAAATTTTCAATTGTAAAGGCATAGTTCGGGTGGATTTTATTTGGAATGAGGCCGATAATCAACCGTATATGTTGGAAATAAATACTGTTCCTGGGCAATCAGAAGCGAGCATTGTGCCTAAAATGGTGAAGGCTTATGGTTGGACAATGACGGAGTTTTACAACCGTCAGATTGATGAATGTCTTAGTTAATGATGAATTATGAATGATAAATGATGAATATTGTGATTCGTAATTATTTGATTTTCAATAATTTGTGTTTCTTTTAACTCAATAACTCAATAACTCAATAACTCAATAACTCAATAACTCAATAACTCAATAACTCAATAACTCAATAACTCAATAACTTTTAATTGAAACAAACATGTGGGAGAAAACGAAGGCCTTTTTTAAAGAAATATATTACTTCATTTCGAGTAAAATATTTTTGACTGATTTTGCTAAAATGTTGGGCATGATTGCTTTAGCATTGTTTATGATATTTTGGTTGATGACTTGTTTTACACGCCACGGAGAGTCCTTGAAAGTGGGCAATTACGTGGGTAAAAACATGAAACAAGTCGAAGATTTGATTGACGATGACGGTTTTGAATACGTGGTGACGGACTCCATTTTCCGTGAAAATTTTCCGCCCGATATGGTTTTGGAGCAAAATCCTGCGCCCAATTCTTACGTCAAAACGGGTCGGACTATTTATCTGAAAATCACGAAAGCGGCGGGCGATTTGGTGCTTTTGCCCGACCTTGCGGGGCGTGATGATTTGGTTTCTTACACCGAGGCTTTGAAAACGATTGGTATCAGAGTGGGTCGCATTGATACCATTCCAGATGCCAATTTGTCGGATGGCACGGTGGTCAAAATTTTCGTGAAAGGGCGTGACGTGTATGCGGATTTGGCAAACGGGATTCGCTTGCCACAAGGCAGTCAAATAGATTTGGCGGTGACAAGACGAGAAACAAACGAGACTTCTGTACCCAATTTCATCGAAAATGGTCGCTATTTGACGGCGGAGGAGTACGGTTTTATCGTAGAATCAAGGGAATTGAAGATTGGTCAAATCATAAAAGATGCTTCCGTGACGGATGAACATACGGCTTTTATCTCCAAAATTTACCCAAGTAAAGGTACTATTCTGACAAAAGGTGATTCGATTACGATTTATTTGACGCAAAAAGACGTGACAAAAAGCTCGCAAGGGGCGGATAAATTTGACCAATAATTTCGGAAGGGGGCCCCTCAGTATTTTTGGGTAAAAAAGGAGGTTTAAGGTATCGCAAGTCGATATTTTGAACCTTTTTAATTTTTTATTCTACACGGATTTAAGGATTTAAAGGATTTAAGGAATAAGTAAAGAATAATGTGGTCGAATAGGTGCAGAGCACCGTAATATTTGTAGCACGTCAAATAATCGAGTTTTTAAGGTGCAGAGCACCGTAACATTTGACGTGTTACTACTACAAATATTACGGTGCTCTGCACCTTGAAAACTCGATTATTTGATGTGCTACAAATATTATGGTGCTCTGCACCTATTAAGATTTAATCATGTTATGTTTTACTTGTTAAGTGTGGAGACAAAACTATTTAGAACAACTCTTCAAGGGTTTAAAACCCTTGAAGAGTTATAACTTGCTGAAAATCAATTGTTTATAAAAATTGATACCCCTCAGTATTCTCTTGATTTATTTTGCCTTTACACTTATTAAGGATTTTTTCATTCATTACTCATTACTCATTACTCCTATACGGCACTCCGTACTTCCATACAGTACCATCTTTCTTATTTTCCTAAAAAAAAATCCTTAAATCCCTAAAATCCTTCAATCCGTGTAAAAATTCCCAACAGATTTTTTATATTTTCAAAAAAAATTGAAACTTCAAACCGTTTAATTTGTTAAGACATCATGTAAAGTGTAGTTTTGCGGGATTTTTAAAATTATCCTTGTTTTGGGGGATGTATTTTTAAATTTTTACGTAAAAATATGCGGTAGAATTTAAGAATTTATTTTACTTAAAACATTGTAGATCAATATTTTATAAAGTAAAAAATAATTCAATAGGTAAGAAATATGGCAACTGTAAAATTCACTTTCGAGGACAAGGATATACCTTCAATAACAGTGCAAGCGGAATCTGGTTACTCCATTCTTGAAATCACGGAGGAGGCTGATGTGCATTTGAATCACAATTGCGGTGGCGTGTGTGCGTGTAGCACGTGTCATATATACGTGAACAAGGGCGAAAATGACTTGGAAGAAATAAGCGATAAAGAAGAAGATTTTATTGACCGTGCGAGAAATCCTCGCTTGGAATCTCGTTTGGCGTGTCAATGCGTTATTTTGAATGATGATGCGGTGATTGAAGTGGAAATTCCGAGTCAAGCGGGCATCATTGGGCATGAGCATTAATTCATTAAGATTTTAAGACGTTAAGATTTTAGGATTTTAAGACTGCAAACCTTAAAATCTTAGAATCCTAAAATCCTAAAATCCTAAAATCTTAAAATCAATACATGGAATGGAAAAAGTAGTAAAACCTTACGAACAAGAAGGCAGCAAAAAGCAGCAAGTGTCAAAAATGTTTGACAATATTGCGCACAATTATGATTTTTTGAATCATTTTTTATCGTTGGGTATTGATAAAATTTGGCGCAAAAAAATGATTGCGGAACTCGTGGAAGTGCAGCCAAAACTGATTTTAGACGTGGCAACAGGCACGGGTGATGTAGCGATTAACACGCTTAAACAATTGAAAATCAATGATTTACACATTGTAGGTTTGGATATTTCGCCCGAAATGTTGAACATGGGCAAAAAGAAAATCGTGACCGAAGGCTTTGCGGAAAGGATAGAAATGGTGGTCGGTGATTCCGAAAACCTTAGCTTCGATGACAATAAATTTGATGCGATTACCGTTGCTTATGGAGTTAGAAATTTTGAAAATTTGGAACGTGGTTTGTCTGAAATGCAGAGGGTTTTGAAACCCAACGGCAAATTAGTCGTTTTAGAGTTTTCAAAGCCTCGTGGTTTTCCTATTCGTCAAATATTCAATTTCTATTTCAAAAACATTTTGCCGTCCATTGGTAAGCTGGCTTCAAAAGATAATCGTGCATACAGTTATTTATATGAGTCGGTTCAAGTATTCCCCGATGGCGACGATTTTTTAAAAGTTTTAGAAAAAACCGGATTTAAAAATATTAAATGTACACCACTCACGCTCGGAATCAGTTCCATTTACATTGGTTACAAAAAATGACAAGTCGTACTTCGACTATGCGTTTTTTGATGCTTTGTTTGCCCCTTATTTTGTCAATTGCTTTTTCAATGGGAGGCCCCTCAGTATTGAAGGCACAAGTGGGCGGCAGAGGCAACTACAATTACCTCGATTTTCAACGCCGCAGTTATTATTTTGGTATCACATTGGGCTACAATCAGTCGAGTTATCGAATTTTTAGAAGTAAGAATTTTTTGCCGAATGTCAATGACAGTATTTCGGGTCTCGAAAGCGTGAATGGCCCGGGTTTTAATCTACAAATTATCAGTAATCTGAAAATTGGTGAAGATTTTGACTTGCGTTTTTTGCCAGGCTTTTCATTTTCTGAACGCTCGGTTTCCTTTGACCCTACTAAAAAAGGGTCAACTGATTACACAAAAACGGTCGAATCGGTGTTCGTGGAGTTGCCTTTTCACATACGTTACAAGTCTGCACCGTATCACGATAAGCGTCTTTT
>JAYTMW010000977.1:0-1978 GCA_043728105.1 Saprospiraceae bacterium
TCATAGAATGTCTATCGGAAATGGTCACGGGTTTACCTATGGGTTCGTTAGATAAATTTATATAAAATGCTTCATCCCAAAACGAGCGACATTCATAGGCATTTTCCCAATCTATATAACACCAAAAAGCTTCTAATAAAGCAAAATATTTTTCATCATCCGTCATCGAATCATAGACCCGAATACGGTCTTCTTTGATAAAAAGCTCGTTTTTACTGTTTTTATCATTCTTTTTGACATAAAAGAACTCGGCAGTTTGAGCAATATAAAAAAAAGTATTGAGAAGGCTAAAAGCCAATTGATTGCTTTTGTTTGTAACCATTTGTGACTGAAACGAAGTCATTTGCTCGTTTAACGTCAACAAATCGGGCCCTCTTAGTAATCCTTTATCTTTTGTCAATTCAAACGAAGGACGGTCACACAGGAAGGTCATAAACCTATCAAAATCTTTTAGAATGGGTTGTTCGGAGAAATGTAGTTTCATTTGTTATAATTATTTTTGATAGTGGTTTCTATGAAATTGTCTTAATTTATAATCTTTCATTTTTTTGACAAAAATAATTTTTTATTACAATATTTTATAAAACAAGTTAAAATACTGAGGGGGTATCTAAAAATACTATTTCTCTTAAAAATCAAACCTATCCTTCAATTTCAAAAACCAATCTTCAAAAAAGCGTTTTGAAAACCATGAAATGCTGATGATGGCAACGCTGATAAAAACGTAAAAAATGAGCGTTGATACTGTTGACGAAGGAAATGCCGCAAAAAGTGGGGAGGGAGTGCTTGCTATGAGTATTTTTTTCAAAACAAGCACCGACGCAAAAATCACGAGCATTTGATACATATAAATGCCATAAGAAATCTCTCCCAAAAAGTCGAGCCAACGATTTTGCAGCCTCGTTATCGTCTTTGGGTTGACCGATACATTTAGAATGAGCCATAAAAAAAGTAAGCCTTCCACGATGCCTGATATGATGGATGTGTTGAAAAATATCTGATATAAATCGTTGTTTATCAAGGAGTTATGAAAAAATAGACGTAAGAGAATCACTGCCAATAAAACAATTTGAGCGGGTAGCGAAAACAACCAATGTGCTTCAACAACCGCTCGCTTGCGAGCTACGAACCATGCGCCAATGCCCCCGATTGACATGAGTTCAAATTTCAAACTCGATACAATTTCCTTGGTGAAATTAAAATAGGCCCCCTCAGTATTTTGCGTAAAAAAAATGTTTAAAAGAGTTTTTAAAATGAAAACAAAAATCAAGGCATTGAGGATTTTATTTTTTGAAAACTTCGCTAAAGGTGCCCATATCAGATAGAAAAATTCCTCTACCCCAATGCTCCAAAGTGGTTCTAAAAGATGGCTTCCAAACAGGGTGTTTACGACAAAACTAAGAAAAAACAAGAACAAAAAGCCCGCCGTTGTGGTATCATAAGGCATTTTATAATCGTAGCCAATGATGCCCAAAAAGGTAGGAATGATGAACAACCCAATGATGACCAAAAGATAATAAAGCGGCCAAATACGCAAGACACGCCGCACGTAAAAATGGCGAATACTAACCGTTTCGGTACGTTCTATTTCAGACATTAGTAAAAACGTAATGAGGAAACCTGATAGAACAAAAAAGAAAGAAACGGCAAGCATTCCATTGTTGAAAATAGAGAGATATTTCAAATTCGGCATGTCAAATTTGAGGCGTATCGTCTCCGCATGATGAATTACAACAAGGCTTGCGGCGAAGAATCGTAAGGCATTTAACCCTGGAAAATATATTTTTGGATGATATGAGTTGGCGTTCGTCATTAACTAAAACAAATAATAGTTTTATTTTTTATAATATTTAAAGCATTGAAAACATAAGTGTTACGCCATTTCTTTCACCTCTTGCGTGTGGAAAGGTAAGAACAAAATGAAGCTACTGCCTTTGCCCAATTCACTTTTTACATCAATAGAACCTTGATGCGCCGT
>JAYTMW010000978.1:0-5588 GCA_043728105.1 Saprospiraceae bacterium
GAATTGCTGAATCTTAAACTTGCGTCAAGTTACTTATCACATCCGCTTATTCAAAACTTCTTTTTCCTTAGCCGTTAGGCTATCAATCCCCCGTTTAGAAATTTTTTCCAAAATTCTATCTACCTCTTTTTCATGCGTAGCCCGACGAGCATTATAGCGGTCTTCCATCGTCTGAAAACCTTGTTTTTGAGCGAATAAATTTTCTATCAGCATCGCATGAGGCTGCCGAATGAGCCAAATTAGGAAAAATACTGAGGGGATAAGCAAGAGGAGAATCGTGGATAAATGCACTTCTAAAAGCATCGGACGCAAGGCAATTGTCACCAACATACCAATGATTGCGCCGCCCAAATGTGCATCATGTCCAATGTTTCCTGCTTGCGATTTTATCCCAAAAATAGATACGGCGATGAATAAAATACCATAAGCCCAAGCGGGCATATCCATGAGCATAAAAAGACTTATTTCGCTAAATGGGTCTAAAATAATGGACGAATAAACGATGCCAAACACCGCCCCCGATGCCCCCAAAGCCGAATAATTGCCATCATTTCTATGGATAAAAAGGGATAAAAAACTACCACCAAGAAGACTTGCGAAGTAAATTAAGAGAAAATAAACACTGCCAAAAACGCTTTCGATATAAGAACCAAAGCTGTAAAGTGCCATCATATTGAAGCCCAAATGCCACCAATTGGCGTGAACAAAACCACTCGAAATTAAGCGTTTATATTCTTTTCCAATGAGGATTTTATCCACATTAAACACGCTTTCTTCCACATATCGATAGTCTTTGAAACCACTGTACGAGAAAATGACGTTGGCAAAAATAAGTATGAGGGTTGTAATATGAGTCTGCATTATGTTCTTAGATTAAGTTTTCTTTAAATTAAGTTCTATTTCCCTAACGAAAATAATATCTTTTTTTAAAAAGTGAATCTGAAAGCATTTTTTTTAAAAAAATACTGAGGGGCCTCTCACGCAGACGCATCACGATTTTAACTTAATTAATTTACTATCCTTCTCTTATCTTCCAATGATTGTTTGTTATTTTAGAAAAATATTTAAAGAAAGGCAATGAAATCTGAAAAACCCTATAAAAACCTCAATCATACCGATTTGGATTAAGCCCTTGAATCCCCATACTCAATTTTTTATGTCCAATAATTTCTGAAACCAATTGCCCCGCTGCAGGCCCTAAACTCAAACCCATCATGCCATGACCCGTTGCAATGGTTACATTTTTAAGTGTTTTTAAACGTCCGATATACGGCAAACCATCGGGTGAACATGGGCGCAAACCACTCCAAACGTGTTCTTTTTGAGGTAAATCAACCTTTAAATCTGGATAAAAACTGTTCACACCTTGCACAATGCCTTTCACTCGATTCATATTCACACTTAGGTCTATGCCCGCAATTTCCATTGTGCCAGCGCAACGTAAGGAGTCGCCCATAGGTGTTGCCGTAGCACGTGCTTCAAGCATGATGGTAGGTATTTTTATTTTATCGCCCAAGCCTTCAAACATCATACTGTATCCTTTTCCGCCTTGCAGAGGAAGTGAAATGCCCAATTTTTCACTCAAAACACCCGACCATGCACCTACGGCAATCACAATTTCATCAAAATCCAATTTCCCTTTTTCGGTTAAAATACTTGTAACAGTTTGATTTTTAAATTCAAAACCCTTGACTTCTGTGTTGTATAAAAATGTGACCCCCTCAGTATTTAGATGATTTTTCAGATTTGAAACCAATAAATTAGGATTCAATTGAGCATCCCCGGGATAAAAGACACCACCTATGGCATTAACCGTTGTGTTCGGTTCAAAATCTTGCACCGCTTTGGCATCCAAAACATGGGCTTCGATGCCTACTTTGTTGGCAAGGGCGGCTCCTTCGGCTTCTTCGTGCGCCATCGTGGATGTTTGAAAAAGCATCATCAAACCTCGCTCGTGCCAACCAAAATCGAAGTGGTTTTCTTTTTGAAAATCTTGATAGAGAGTTTTACTCAAAAGACTTATATCCCTCAGTATTGGAATGGATTTTTGAACATTTGCCTCCGTCGAATTTTTATAAAACAGCCAACCCCATTTCACCAAAGCCCCACTCATGCGTGGGCGTATGTAAAACGGACTCGTTGAACTCAACATCCATTTCAAGCCTTTTGCTATCATGCCAGGGGCTGCCAATGGAATGATATGACTCGGCACAATCATTCCTGCATTGCCATGTGAACAACTATCGGACAAGTCGCCTTGCTCAATAATGGTCACTTCGTAACCCATTTTTTGAAGATAATAAGCGGAGAATAAACCATTTATGCCGCCTCCGATGATACCAATTTTCATTTTTTAATAGATTTAGTTGTCAGCTATGAGCTTTCAGCAATCAGCTATGAGCAATCAGCTTTTCGAGCCTAATGTCTAAAAGCTGATTGCTGAAAGCTGATTGCCGACAATTGTTAAATAACTTGAAAACCATACGCATACGGGTCATCATCAGGGTCAATTTTTATGGTATTGTAACCATAAATGCGGGCCCAACCTTCGATGCTTGGCACAATTGCGGCTTGATTACCAATCGTCGTTGTCCGTTCAACACGCCCGATGAATTTTGAACCGATGATGCTTTCGTGAATAAAATCATCACCTTCTTTCAATTTTCCTTTAAAAAACCATTGCGCCAAACGAGCCGATGTACCCGTGCCACAAGGCGAGCGGTCAATGGCTTTATCGCCATAAAACACGGCATTTCGAGCGGTTGACGAAGCATCCAAAGGCTCACCTGTCCACATGATGTGACTTAAACCATTGATTGTTGGGTTTTCGGGATGCACGAAAGTGTATTTTTTATTCATGTTGATGCGCATCGCTCTTGCCCACGCAATCAATTGTTCTGCCTTGAAATGTTGTAGTCCTGCGAAGTTTTTTTGTGGGTCAACGATGGCATAATAGTTTCCGCCATACGCCACATCCACGGTCAATTCACCCAAATCTGGACAATCTACTGTCAAATTTTCAGCCGCTAAAAAAGAAGGAACATTGACCAATTTTACGGATTTCACCTTGTTTCCTTCTTGTTTATACGTCACCAACACCAATCCTGCGGGTGTTTCCAAACGCAATTGCCCTGCAACTTTTGGCGTGACCAAGCCTTCTTCAATCGCAATGGTGACTGTGCCAATCGTGCCGTGTCCGCACATGGGCAAGCAACCGCTTGTCTCGATGAAAAGAACGCCCACATCGTTTGCAGGGTCGTGTGGCGGGTACAAAATACTGCCCGACATCATATCGTGTCCACGAGGTTCAAACATCAAGCCTTTGCGAATCCAATCAAATTCGGTCAAAAAATGTTGGCGTTTTTCGCTCATGTTCGACCCCCTCAGTATTGGGCCGCCGCCAGCCACTACTCGAACTGGATTGCCGCAAGTGTGGGCATCTATGCAGAAGAAAGTTTTGTTGGACATGGTTGGAATATTGAAAATATCAACGGATATAGTTCTTTTCTAACAATCTAATCAACACTTGTACAAAAGGTCTCAATGGTTGATTCAGCTTATTTTGCATTTCTGTTTTTAGTTTGTCTAAAATGGTTATAACTTCAACGTTTGTGAGGTTTTCTAAGAAGGGACGTAGCGTTTCACCTCTCAAACGGCATAATTTAGGCGTATTGAGATTTAATAAAGCAATAACTTTTGTAGCTGTTTCAGAAAGACCTATCATTTTTATTTGCCATTCATCGGTGTCTTCAATTTGAAAATAGTCAAAATGGATTTCACAATCTTTTTGAAGAGGAGTGATGTCTAAATGTAAATAACCTCTGCCTTGATTGCAATATTTTACATTGGTTTCTTCCATTTCCTCTTTTTTGCCACCTAAACAAGAAGCTAATAAATTGGTATATTCAAACAACAAAGTGCCATCTACACTACGGGCTATAAGATGTTCCAAAGCAATCGTTTTCAGTTCCAGACTTATTGTTTGCTGACAGTAACAACATAGATGACCTTGTTCTTTTAAGAGAGATTCACGCAATAATTTAAAAATATCAGCTTTACTTTTTAGGCTATCCCAACGAGTGTCTAATTTCTTAGTCGTTAAATCTTTTATTTTTGCCAAATCTACTTGTCGGTTTTTCTTTTTTTCCTTCCATTGCTCAAATGCTTCGGGGGATGTTTGTTTTTCAATATATTTCATAGCATGAGCATTTTTTTACGTTCTATCATCGCATTTCCTCTTGCGAAAATGGGGTCTTCGCTGTCCAAATAGTCTAACAATTGAGTTTTAAAAACATTAGCTGCTTCAAACTCATTGTTATTGATATTTGTAAAATAAGAATCTATAAGCATTTCTATTTCCTTTGGGCGTTTGGGTACTTGTTGTATTTCTTCTAAAATAGCATTGGCATCTCGCCCAATAGGATTTGAACTGACCATTAAAATTTTACCATCATCTAAAACCCGAACACTTTCACGCTGCACCCGACTTAGCACCTGTGGCGAATGGGTTGTTGCAATAAATTGAATATTGGGAAAAGTTTTAGTTAAAGCAGGTAATACATTGCGCTGCCATTTTGGGTGTAAGTGCATGTCTATTTCATCTATTAAGACGATGCCTGAGCATAGTAACGGATTGCTTTCAGAAAAATTAAGCTCGGTTAAGCGACGAGCGATGTCACACACTAAAAGTAAGAGCATTTTTTCACCATCTGATAACTGCTCTAATTCAAATTCTGACGTTTCTTTTTTTATAACTAATTTGGATTTAGTACCTATTCTTTCTACTCGTAATTCTGAAAAGGCGGTTTTAAAATCTTCTAAATTATCAAAAAACACTTTTATACAATTTCTAATAACATCTAAATGTGGATTGGTTAATTTAAAATCTTTTGACCGTCTAATTTGATCGTTTTCGATGTCTTCTTCTAAACGAAACCACGTCTGGAAATCTGTGAAATCAAAATTTTGTTGTGAAAACGCATTTTCGTAATAAGGAAATTTAGTGCTTTTCTGGTTCGAGTTATTTTGTTTAAATTCTTCAACAGATTTAAAAAAACGATAGGATTTGTAGTAAACTAAAATCGGTAATTTCATATCTTGATATAACAACATACGCAAATAATCAAGCTCTTTTTCTCTATTTTTAACAACGTCTTCATCAGTTGATAATGTAATTGAAAAATCTTTTTTATCTCTTTCAAATTCACCTTTAATAGTTGCTTCTTTTAGTTCTGTATTAATATCGGAATCTTTGATTATAACATCAGAATCAGATTTAAGCCCTAATTGGTTTATAAAATCACTCAATAAAAGCGCAATTGCATCCAAAATAGAAGATTTACCCTTGCCATTGTTACCTATTAATAACAAAACATTGGACTTTGGAAATACCAATTCGCTTTTCTTAAAACTCCTAAAACCTTCAAGCGTCAATTTTTTTATCCTAAACTCACTCATTTCTTTTTTTTTACAAATCTATAAAAAGTAGTATCAAATACAAAATTTTATACCATCCTCTCTCTTTTAACTTCTTAAAACACTCATTTTACCATCTCCCCATTCACCTTACGCCAAATACTGAGGGGGTT
>JAYTMW010000979.1:0-2946 GCA_043728105.1 Saprospiraceae bacterium
TTGATGCTGGTATTGCACTTAAAGATATTATGTCGGGTTTAGACCATCCTACTTTAACAACAATGTCGCAAGCGGTGGCGGCATAAATTAAAAATCGAAATGTCCTTAACTATTCAACTTCCTGTTACAACGGAACATTATCTCCGCGAAAGTGCTACCCGAGAAGGTATGCCCTTAGAGCGTTATATTTCGCAATTACTAACGGCAACAAGCATTTCCAAAAATACTAAAAAGAAAAAACTGCTCACAGAACAGGAGCTTTTGGCGCATTGTCAATTGGATATTCAAACGGATGATTTGGAAGAATACCATAGATTAAGAACGCTTTTTAAATTAGATAAAATAACGGAAGATGAGCGTGAAAACTTAATCCAATTGAATGATTTAATAGAAATTGCTCACGCAAAACGGATGGGATACGTTCTTCAATTAGCCCAATTACGCACGATTTCTCTTGAAAAAGCGATGTTGGATCTAGGCATAAAACACTTATCCACATGAAATTGACTTTACGCAAGGCGGTTTGCGAAAGAGCCGCAGATTGTTGTGAGTATTGCCAAATGCAAGCAATGCTCTCACACGACCCTTTTTCTGCCGAACATATTATACCTATTGCCAAAGGTGGACTTGACGACTTAGAAAATCTTGCGTGGGCGTGTTTAGGTTGTAACTTGTTTAAAGGGATTCATACCCAAGTTTATGATTTATTGACAGGTGATTTAGTACCATTATACAATCCAAGAACAGATAAATGGGCAACTCATTTCCAATGGATTGAAAATTTCAGTATAACTGAAGGCAAAACACCAACAGGAAGAGCAACAATAACACGGCTAAAACTCAATAGAATTGGCTTAGTTAACCTACGAAAGATATTAGTTGCTGCGGGAAAGCACCCGCCAAATTTGTGAATTAATGGTAAAAAGCCTTGAAAACACGTGTTTTCAAGGCTTTTTACCATCTATACTGAGGGGTATTAAAATCAATACCGTCCAAATTCTTTACATTCATACACTTCACCACCCAAAAAAACCACGTAAAAACCCCGCACATCGGGACGAGAAAAACGCTCGGTTTGCATATACCCATTCAATTGCGTTTGCGCTTCTTTAATAACGTTGTCCAATTTATCCGCATCTTTTTCTACGGCTGATTTTTTAATGTATTTCAACTCCAAAACGACTTCATAATTAATTTTTCTATCAGGTATGCGCTCCAAAAAAATATCGGGATAAGTGCGTTTTGACTCATATTCACTGTGAATTTTAAAGGCTTTGTAAGGAAAAAGCAGCGCAATCATTAAAGTTTGCAAGTGCTTTTCACCGTACACCATTTCATCTCGATTAGAATGATTTTCCTGCAACACGTATTCCACAATCTTCAAAAAAGCGTTGGGTTTTCCTTCATTCATCAACGCATCTATTGTTTGCATAATCGGGCGTTGCGTCCTTGAGAACTGCGTTTTTTCTAAATAAAGCGCACCAAAATACTCAAAATAGAGCTTTTTAATCACATAATTTGGAATGTCAAACCGCCAATCATTACTAAGGGCTTCCTTAAAAGTCAGCATACCCATATAAAATAACAGGCTCAAAAAATCTTCATCTGTAAAATTATGCTCCAAGTTATAAATACGTGTCAATGGAAAATCTATACAACCTTTATCTGTCAATTCATTTAATAAAGTCAATTTATCGAGTTCGCCACTGCCTATTTTAAACATATCCCGTATTTTTCGATAGTCTGTAATGATGTTAGAATCCAACATTTCTTCGGGATATTTGCCCAAAATACTGTATTCTTTCAGAAAATACAGCAGCATATCGGGATTAAAAAGCGCACCCCGATTCGTACTACTAAATTGATAACCATCGTACCATTCCGTTAAATCGGACATCATAGTAGGTATTTTCTCTTCTGGAATACCCGTTCCTCTCAAAAGGGCTTCAACTTCTGAATGTGTAAACCCCATCATGTCGTGAAAAATAGGATTCAGGCTAATATTATCAGAAATATTAAAGCCACTCGTCATAGAATCCATCGTAATTGGCGACACACCTGTAATGAAAATGCGGCCAATAATACCATCACGCGCTGCCTTTTTCAAACTTTCATAAAACTTGCGCACAAAACCATTTTGACTGACATTAGATTTGAAACGTTCAAAATCAAAAGACAATAATTCATTCGCAAAATGGTCATATTCATCTATCAATAAGTAAATTTTATGGGTTATTTGATTCTCTTTAACAAAATCAAAAATGCTTGTAATAACAGATTCTGGCCTATCAGAAGTCGTTATTATTTGCCTTTGTTCTGGTGTAAAAAGATGCCCATACACACTTAAAAAAGCACGCGCTCCTGAAATAACATTTCTTAAAAACCCTTTATACGTATTGTCCTGCGTAGTCGTATCAATCCCACTAAAATCAAAACTCAATACCATATAATTATTGGCCTCAGCAGTTGGATGCTGTCCAATATAGAGATTTTTAAAGAGTGTTGGAAAAGCATCCTTATGCTCTAAACCGTAATAATGGTGCAACATCATAACAAAAAGACTCTTTCCAAACCGACGCGGTCGGAGGAAAACAGGATAGACAGACGGCCAATTTTCAAGTGTTTCTATGAACATTGTACGGTCTTGATAGAAAAATCCCTTTCCTATCAAAGTATTAAAATCGCTTTGTCCATAAGTAATTTTTATCATAATTCTATTATTTTGCAACAAAAGTAAGTAATAATTGCCAATTCTACAAAATTGACGCGTTAATTCTGTACCCACTATTAAGGCATAAGCCCCCCTCTGTATCTGATACTAAAACAGAAGGGCATCTTTTTAAACGCACCTCACAATTCCACATTTAGCAGATTTCTAAATCTGAAATCTTCTCTCTGAAATCACGATAGAAATCACGATAATTGCCGAATTTGAAACTCTATTTG
>JAYTMW010000980.1:0-2473 GCA_043728105.1 Saprospiraceae bacterium
TGAAAAAATATATATTGGAGTTGAAAACCCCTTTATTCTGAATGATACAGATAGGTTTTGGATGATACTGTCAGGTGAAGTAAATGTTTTTTATACTAAGATTGACGAAAAAGGTGATTACCTAAATTCATTAAAACATCTATACACGGCTCAAAAAGGAGAGATTTTATTTAGCTTATTGACTCAGGAAAATACTGAGAATACAAGGCTTATTGTTTCTTCTAATGAAGCTACGTTATTGGCTATCGACAAAAATAATCTCCTTGAAATAGATCATTTCTTTTTGAAGAATATGATCAATAAGTGGATTTCAAAAACGTCGTCAGTAGTAAATACCATGAATAGCCCAAGAGTTTACAAAGGGCTTGATGATTTTAAGATAACATCCTTAGAAAAAAATGCGGTTGCGTTTCCTTCAAACGGAATTAATTGGATTCATTTGCTGAAAGGAGAAATTGATATTTTTTCTGAAAGTACCCGTATAAGCCATGAAAAATACCCTGAGTTCGTTGCCCCTGTTTCCAGTAAATTATGGATAAAAGCGGCAACTGGCGATACTCAAATAAGGGTATTAAGTACCAGAGAGGTATTAGTAGAGGATGAAATATATTTTCTACTGTCATTGAATAAATTGGAAGGGTACTTTTATGGACAACTCAATAAAATTATTGAAACCCAAAAGTCGGAGGAAAGTAGTCATTTTCAGGAAAAACTTATCATCGAGGAGCAAAGTTTAAAAAGCACCATTGATAAGATAAAATCTATCGTAGCGGGGAATGAAGCTCCCACCGTGGTTGTACAAAATTCAAATAAATCGAATGTCCTTTTTGCAACGTGTCAGTTAATTGGAAATAAAATCGGATTTGATTTGGACGAACCCAAACATATTGATTCGTACCAAAATAGTACCACCAACCAATTATACGCCATTGCCAAAAGTTCAAAGATAAGAATCCGTAAGATTATTTTAAGAGACACTTGGTGGAAGGAAGAAAACGGACACTTATTAGCCTTTACCAAAAAGGACAAAACGCCCGTAGCTTTACTACAAAAAGACTCTAAAAGTTATACCATAAAAGACTTATCAACGGGGGACGAATCGGTTATCAATTATGAAATTGCTGATACCTTAGAACCGATTGGCTATATGTTCCTTTCTGGTTTTGACGGTAAGATGAGTTCCATAAAAAAGGTATTTTCTTTTGCCCTCAAGGGAGTTGAAAAGGATGCTAAAATATTGATGTTTGCGGCATTGGTGGGTAGTTTAATTGGTTTATTAGTACCCATGTTGTCGGGTATGATGTATGATGATGTTATTCCAACGGCTGATAAATCACTGCATTTGGAGGTGTTTTCTATTATGATAATGATAGGTTTAGTCTCAGCGGGTTTGCAATTAGCACAAGGTGTTTTACAATTACGAGTAGAATCCAAATCCAGTATTAATTTACAAGCGGGAGTAATGGATCACATGCTTAGATTACCCGTAACCTTTTACAAAAAATATTCTACGGGAGACCTTACTAATAGAGTTTTGAGTATTAATGCTATCCGTCAAATTATATCAGGTACTTTAATGACCGCCGTTTTAAGTGGGGCGTTCTCTTTTGTAAATCTAACACTTTTATTCTATTATGACTCATCATTAGCTTGGGTAGGTGTAGGTTTAGGATTGGTTGCAGCGGCTTTCATGGTTTCTATTGGATTATTAAAATTAAAATACGATAGACAAGTTGCCACCTCTCAGGGAGATATACAAGGTTTTCTCTTTGAATTTTTATCTGGGATTACCAAAATAAGAATAACGGGAGGTGAGAGAAGGGTGTTTACGCTTTGGGCAGACAAATTTTCAAAATTAAAGCAGTTAGGTTTTAGTTCTGGGAGTTACCAAAACTTTGTGGAAACATTTAATGCTTCTTACCCTCTTTTTACCAGTATTTTGTTCTTCTCATTCATATATTACACGATGTTGCATCCATCCGCAACGACCAGTATGTTATCGGTGGGAGCTTTCATGGCATTCATTTGTGCCTTTAACCAATTTTTGAATGATAGTTTAAGATTGAGTATGGCTTTGATTACGTCTCTGAACGTGATTACGTTGTACGAAAGGGTCAAACCAATATTGGAAGAAGAAACCGAATCTGCCGAACAAAGTGTGGACCCAGGTGAATTAGCAGGAGAGATAGAGATGAATTCCGTCTCTTTCAGGTATAAAGAAGATTTGCCGCTTGTTTTGAATAACGTTACTTTCAAAGTTAAGCCAGGTGAAATGGTTGCTTTTGTCGGAGCTTCTGGTTCGGGTAAATCTACCATCATGCGTTTATTGTTGGGTTTTGAACAAGCCGAGGCAGGTTCTGTTTATTATGATGGCGATGCTTATGATTCCATGAATAAAGAATTGGTCAGAAGACAGATTGGGGTTGTTCTCCAAAATGGGGCTTTGATGTCAGGTAGTATTTATCAGAATATC
>JAYTMW010000981.1:0-10243 GCA_043728105.1 Saprospiraceae bacterium
AGTTATTAGTTATTAGTTATTAGTTATTAGTTATTAGTTATTAGTTATTAGTTATTAGTTATTAGTTATTAGTTATTAGTTATTAGTTATTAGTAGCATGTGTAAAAAATTGATAAACAACACCTTAACTAATAATTAATAACCAAACTAATAACTAATAACTAATAACTAATAACCAATAACTAATAACTAATAACTAATAAAAAGTATTTAAATTAAATCAATAATCAACACAATTTCGATGAATCTTGTAACAGAAGCCCCCTCCAATTACGATAATTTAGAGAAAAAAAGTACCTCTGAATTGCTCAGAGCCATGAACGAAGAGGATAAAAAAGTACCCAATGCTGTTGAAAAAGCGATGCCACAAATAGAGGCTTTTGTGGAAGCGGCTTATGAACGCATGGAAAAAGGTGGGCGACTTTTTTACATTGGGGCAGGCACAAGTGGGCGTTTGGGCGTGTTGGATGCAAGTGAAATCCCACCGACTTATGGCGCGCCTAACGATTGGGTTATCGGGCTCATTGCAGGTGGAGACCACGCTCTCCGAAACGCCGCAGAATTTGCAGAAGACAACGACAATCAAGCTTGGAAAGATTTGAACCCCTTTAAGCCTGATGCCGATGATATACTCGTGGGCATAGCCGCTTCGGGTAGCACGCCCTACGTAATAGGCGGTTTAAAACAAGCAAATACTGAGGGGTTACTGACAGGTTGCATTGTTTGCAATCTTGATTCGCCCGTTGCAAAAGCTGCAAAAATGCCGATTGAAGTTGTGGTTGGGCCAGAGTTCGTAACGGGTAGTACCCGCATGAAAGCTGGTACCGCTACCAAATTGGTTTTGAATATGATTTCAACATCGTTGATGATAAAAATGGGTCGTGTGAAAGGCAATCGCATGGTAGATATGCAATTGACCAATGAAAAGCTCATCCAAAGAGGTGTAAATATGGTTATGCTTGAATTGAATATTGATGAAGCATTAGCGGATAATTTACTCAAAAAGCATGGTTCAGTGCGCAAAGCGGTTGAGCATTATAAAAACCATATATAGGCTTGTTTGAAGATATAATTTTGAATTTTACGACTCAAAATGGGTGAAATAAAGGTTAAATCAATTTTAGAATCAGTTAAAAGTTGAAAAAAATAAGCCATCTAAACAATCGAGTTGTTCAAGATGGCTTATTTTTTTTGTGAAAATTGTAATTTAGTTCGGACAAGTGATTGCGGTTCTGACAAAATTACCCGTGTTATCAATCGTGACTCTCCAACAACTGCCGTTTGGCGACTTCAAAATAATGCCTTTAGTAGGGTCATTGACATAAACATCACCGTCTTTTACTTCGAGTTTTGCTTTGGGATCGCTATTACCGATGCCCACGTTACCTACATTATTGATGACCAATCTATCAAATCCTCCAGTGTTATCTGGCTTCACACCTGTTTGAAATTTAAAATATCCACCGTTTGCGGTATTCCCTTTAGGAGAATTCCAAAAAGACATACCTTTTCCACTTGAATAAAGGATTGTAAAATCTTGATCTTGAGGACGAGGTGTATAAGATGGTGCAACATGCCAAAGATATGTTGAACCTGCATTTGAACCCGCAGTGATTGATAAACTTGCCGCACTACCGATTGAGTTTGAATTATTTTGAATATGGAGATATTCACGTGCATCATATACAGTAGATTCGTTACCCGTTGTATTGCCTTCAAGATGAAGTTTAGCCTTCGGATCACTTGTTCCAATACCAACATTACCATCGGCGGTAATTTTCATGCGCTCAATGCTATTACTACCATCAGGAGTAACGCCAGTCATAAACTTGATTACACCGTCTGTGCCATTATTGTTTTTTGGAAAAGCTCTTAAAACTAAACCTTTACCCGTTGACATCACTTGTCCATGATCGGCTAAACTATTCAAAAAATAAGTAGATGAATGATGTGAAAACGATGTTTGATTTCCACTTGGTCCCGCTTCAAATGAAGCATAAACAACAGAACCTAAATCACTTGAAGTGTTTTTAAAAGACATAAAACGACGTGGATCTGGAGTTCCAGAAGGCACATCACCAGACTCATTACCTTCAATAGTTAATTTTGAAATTGGACTACTTGTACCAATACCGATATTACCCGTCGGAGTGATTATCATGCGCTCATTGCTACCCCCATCTGATCTAAAACCAGTCATAAATCTTATTGAACTAATATTTGGTGCAGAAGCAGTAGAAGCTCCCGCTCTCAAAATCAAACCCTTTCCAGAAGCCCACAATTGTCCAAAATCAGCAAAGTCATTTAAAAAATAACTTGAAGCATGGTGATTAAGTGCTGTAAAAGTACCGCTTTGACCAGAGTATATTCTCATCACAGCAGTCGAGCCCGATGTATTTGACTTATCTCTTAAAATTATAAAGTTTCTATCATCGTCAAAATTAGAACCATCAGCCGTTTTTTCGATTGTTAACCAGCCCGTTGGCGTTGTCGTTCCTAACCCAAATTGTCCATTTGATTTCAATACGGCACTCACTGTGTTATTGGTAATTAATCTTAAATCTTGGGCATTGGTTGTACCCAATGAATTGTTTGAAGTTACACTATTACCGTTCAAAGTCCAAGCATTCGTAGCACTTTGTGCATGTAAAGCATAAGGTACAGAAGCGAACTGTTGTGTTCCCGTCAAAGTATAATTGGTACCACCTGCAGCGTCCACTTCGACTTTAAGAAATTTTGCTCCAGTTGCCCAATTAATCGCTGCAAATGTACCAGTTGCCACTGTGCCAGTACCTATTGTTAGATTGACCAAACCTAAATTGTTTGTAGTCGGTGAATGGGTTTCAGAATATGTAGTCACGCCATTTGCACCTTCTGTTACAGAAAGTCTAAAACGAACACTTTGATTTTTTATCACATCGCCAGCGTTGTTTCTCACAACCGCTTGATAATTGATATTTTGTGGAGATTGAGCAAAAGAAGATAATGTAGTCATTATTAAGACCACTAAAATAATTAAATTTTTCATTTTACATGAAGATTAGTACGTGAATTAATGCGTTTTTACAATTTTTTTCAAGCTAAATTGCTTGTCATTTGAAATAGGGCGAATCCAATAGATACCATCTGAAAGCGATGACATATCAAATGAATTATTCGTCAAAGTTTTTGAAAGCATTAAACGCCCATCACTTGCATATATATCAACATGTGTCAAGGTCGTTTTTGGCTCATTGGTTGTCAAATTGACGCTTCCTACTGAGGGGTTCGGAAAAAGCATAAAATTGTCATCCATTTGAGCGAATTCTTTCAAAGCTGTTGGTACATCACTTTTTATGGGTTGGATGAAACCTTGCGACACAATATTATCAATCGTTGATAACATTGAAGTCAAGGGTTCTCCCACATTGAAAGAAACTGAAATACTGTTGTTTGAAAAAACACTACCTGAAGAATTGATTACTTGCTGTTTAATTTGCTGAGCGTTGGCTACAAAAGAAGAAAAAATAATTGCTGAAATGAGCAACTTGTTGTGCATGAAAGATAAGTTTAAAAATGAGTAAAATAATTGTTTTGAAATAAAGAGAGAATATTTAAATAAGAATGAAGTGTAAATGATGAAGGATTAATATTGTAACGTATTGATAATCAGATACTTACGTAATCATACTACAATTTATCGGCAATTTATAAATTGATTTAACTACTTCACAATAAAAATAAAAATACAAATTTCATGCTAATTATTGGAAATAATTTTCAATTATAATCTTAAAAATGATTAACGCTTCGTTTAGTATAAAAAACACATAGATTTTAGGTGAAATATTGTAAAAATACTGAGGGGGTGTTTATTCAATGTCAAATTTTTCCATCGTCGTAAATTACTTAATCTTTTTGGCCAAAACAATATTACTCAAATACATATCTTTTTTTGAAGGAAAAATAGTAATTTTAAATAATCCTATAATATTCAAAATTGAGATTATTATACTTTGAATAAAATCAAAAATAAATCTTATAGACTTAAAAAAAGGTAATTTCTGAATTAAAACATCCGTTTTAATACTCATAAAATCTGCCCAATATGCTGTAACAAGTTGGGCTAAAGCGGTTCTAAAATCACCCCCTTTTTTGAAATAAACAATCTCAAAACCTGCCTTTTCAAGTTCGTGTTTCAAGGCAAATTGAGTATAACGAGCATAATCGTAAGGCACTTCGTGCTCAACCCAAACAAAAGGACATGTAAAAAAGAGTTGACCATTAACTTTTAAAACACGATTTAATTCAATCAGCAACTCTGGTAAATTAAAAACATGTTCAAAAACTTCGGTTGCCATCACATAATCAAATTTACCCTCGGACAATGGTATGTTTTTACCATCATAAAAAATATCAATTTGCTCATTTTGATGGTCATGTCCTGGGTTTTCGTAATCAACACCTATATATTCTGTTACTTGATTGAACAATGTTTTATAAGGCTTACTGCCACAACCGAAATCTAAAAGTAACCCTTTTGCATCAGTAGCGAAGGCACTAACAGCTTTGAAAATAGTGCGCCTTATAAAAAACCTTGAATGCCAAATGGGTGGTAAAAAATCAGAAGATAAATTTTTCATAACATCTTTTTGAAGCACTTTTTTGAATTAAGTGTTTCTTTGAATTGTTAAAACTTAAAAAAGTGTTAAGCCTAAATTTTAATACCAATCCTACATGTATAATCAACTCTATTAAGCAAAATAACTTGATTCGTTTCGTTGAAATAATTATCAGTAGCGTCTTTAGATCCTTTCCAATGACCATAATCGTCAATCACCAACACCCCTTTTGATACTAAAAGTGGAAACAAATGTACTAATTCGTGGTATGTAGATTCATACCAATCTGTATCCAATCTTAGAATTGCAATATCCGTAGGAGTTGTATTTGGAATTGTATTTTCAACCATTCCTTTTACAAAAATTAAATTTTCTTTTGGATAATTCGTTGCAAAAAGATTAGTTTGAACATCATTCAAATCGGCATAGCACCAAACTGAATAGGAGCTATTTTTATCTTCTTCTTCTAACATTTTATCCGCAGTAGCACCACTGTAACTGACATCTTTATCCGTCGGTGGGCTCATGCCTTCGTATGTGTCATAAAGATAAATTTTCCTGTTGGTCACGCCGAAATGTTGTAATGTTTTTGCAATAACAATTGCACTACCACCTCTCCAAACACCACATTCTACAAAATCACCTGGAATGTTATGCTTAACAACATATTCAACCGATTTATACAAGGCATACATTCGTTCAATGGTTGTCATTGTAAAGGGTCGAGCCGCTTCAAAGATAGGAAGAAATGGTGCTTCCATATCATCGTGAATGAGTTTGTAAGCATTAGGATTACTGCCTATTCCTAATTTGTACTTTACTTTTTTTACAATTTTTCTTAACATAAAATTAGATGGTCGTTTTTATTTTTAAATCAATGTAAAATTAGATAATTTTTTTCCAAATTAATGAAATATACCCTTACAAAAGAATTACTACTTCGTTTTATAGTAAATTGTTGCAATTTGAGGCATTATAAAGTCACTTCAAACTCATTCTATCTAAAACAATTGTATGAATCTGACTATCATTTTAAATAACCCCTCAGTATTTTGCATTACTTATCACAATCAATTTATATTTACACTTTTTAACAATATACCAATCCAAAATGAAAATTTCAATCAAATTTCAACTGGCTCTGTGCTTACTTTTAGCATTATTGAATTGCTTAAAAGCACAAAAAGCAGAATCTAAAAACTATACTTTTTTGCTTCAAAATAAGCCGAACCGAACTTTAGCAGGTGGCATTAAAGTAGAAAAAACGATTGATGCTGCCACTTATTCCATACTTAATGTTCCAGTTGGATTGGTAAAAGCGGAGCCGTTTATCACTTTTTCTATCCGTTTGAATGGCAATAATTTGAGTGAAAAATCAATTGACGTTGCGTATTCCTTAGACCAAAAAGAGTGGAAAACACTGTCTCATTTTCATGACAACGACCACGGCGACCCCTCAGTATGGATTGGCGAAATGTTAGAGTTAGACAAAAATTTAAGTAAAATACACTTGAAAATAACCCGAAAAAACAAAAAAACTGTAATTATTAAAGCAAATGTAAGATTTTTCAGTCCAGGCGGAAGCACTTCCTCTGGTAGTATTGATTTGAATACTCGGGGTGGATTATGCTCGCAACCAAACGCCAGCAAAAGAGCTGAGTGGGGTGCCGCATTGAGTTTAAGTGAAGGCATTTTTAGTGGCTCTCCCTCTTACACAACAGTAACGCACATCATTGTACATCATAGTGCAGGCGGAAACGTGAGTACGGATTGGGATGCTGTGGTGCGTTCTATCTTAGATTTTCACGTCAACACAAATGGTTGGGCTGATGTGGCTTACAATTGGCTTATTGCCCCAACGGGTAAACTCTATGTAGGCAGAGGTGGTGGAAACAATGTTTTAGGGGCGCACTATTGTTCAAAAAATGGCAACACAATGGGTATTTGTATGCTCGGAACTTATACGAGTGTAGCACCAACGGATACTGCATTGAGAACGCTGGAAAAAATCATTGCTTGGAAATGTACGGATTCAAATATCAACCCTTTAGCATCTGCAACTCATGCTGTCGGAAATCTAAAAACCATTGAAGGACATAGAAGCGGTTGTTCAACGGAATGTCCCGGGGATATGACTTATGCCCTCTTGGATAATATCAGAACCAATGTTTCTAAAATCGTAAACAGTTGTCAATCAACGAGTTATGACGATTTGGACGTGAGTGCTAATATCAAAATCTATCCTAACCCAAGCAATGGTTTGTTTCAGATAGACTTAGAAAGACCTTCATCAAATGATTTAGACATTCAACTTAATGATGTTTCGGGTCGGCTCGTTTTTCAAAAAAAATATACCTTAAATGAACGCAACAAATCCTTCTCTATCCAATTACCCAATGATTTTTCCAATGGTTTATATCTCATAAATCTAAAAAGTAAGGATTGGGTAGCTACAAAAAAAATACTGATTGAGCGTTAACCACCCCCTCAGTATTTTTGATATTTCGAGACTATTTGCTCCTGTTTTTGATGTGATTCTTATCGTACTTTCAACGTAATAATTGTCACCACGGCTAAAATAACCCCTATAATCCAAAAGCGGGTTACGAGCCTTGCTTCGGGTATGCCTTTTTTCTGAAAATGATGATGTAAAGGTGACATCAAGAAAATGCGCCGACCTTCTCCATACCTTTTTTTTGTGTATTTAAAATAGGCGACTTGTATCATTACAGAAAGCGTTTCAGCTAAGAAAACACCGCAAAATATAGGAATTAGTAGCTCTTTTCTAATAATAATGGCAAAAACGGCTATAATACTACCAAGTGTTAAACTGCCTGTATCACCCATAAAAACCTGTGCGGGGAAGGCATTGTACCATAAAAAACCGATACACGCCGCAAAAAAACAGGCTCCAAAAATCACCATTTCTGACGAGTTTGGAATGTATAAAATGTTCAAATAATCCGCAAAAATGGAGTTACCCGTAGCATACGCAAAAATGGCTAAAGTGCCACCAATAATGGCGCTCGTGCCTGCCGCCAAACCGTCAATCCCGTCCGTCAAGTTTGCCCCATTTGAAACGGCGGTGACGATGATGATGACAAAAATAATGAATAAAAGCGTGGTCATTTTCTTGCTCCACTCCTCGCCTATCAATGGTTTTAAGAATTTACTATAATCCAATTCGTTGTTTTTGTAGAACGGCACATTCGTCAATGGGGCTTTTGTGTAAACCATTTCTTTGAGTCTGCCGCCTCGTTTTGGATCAGGTGCATACACCGTTTTGATGATTTCGTAATGGTTTAATTCAGCCGTTTGCCTATCCATGCGCACTACTACATCGTCACTTTTCAATAAAACCAAAGCTACAACTAAGCCCAAGGTGACTTGACCCACCACCTTGAAAATGCCAGGCAGACCTTTCTTATTTTTCTTAAAAACCTTAATATAATCGTCCATGAAGCCCACTATACCCATCCATGAAGTCGCCAAAAGCATCAAAAGAATATACACATTATCTAACCGACAGAACAAAAGCGTGGGAATCACAATCGCCATGATGATGATTACGCCGCCCATTGTGGGTGTACCTTGTTTCTGTTTTTGACCTTCCAAACCCAAATCACGAACCGTTTCACCGATTTGTAAATCACGTAAAAACTGAACAATACGGCGACCAAAATAAATAGAAATCACCAACGACATGATGATGGCTAAGCCCGCACGAAACGAAACATAACGAAAAAGACCAGCCCCAGGGAGGTCATAAAACTTATCAAGCCACTCAAAAAGGTAGTAAAGCATACTTTGAAATAAATTAAAAATTAAGAATTAAGAATTGATGTCGGATAAGGTTTTACTTACTTAAATCAGATTTTTTGTCTTGGGTCAAAGTTATTATGAAGAATAGAAAAGTGTTTAAAAAGTGGCATTTTTTATTCAAAATAAAGCAATTAAATTTTTAGGGTAGTTTTCAAATACAGTCCAAAATGTATTGATGCCTTACCTTTTTTCTTGTATTTTTCATAATTTATTTAAGAATGAACGCCGAAAATCTGTTGAAATAATAATGCTTTTACCCCCTCAGTATTTTACACATTTTTTTAATTTTTAACCTATAAAACCATGAATATCAGTTTTTTAGAATTTAATTTTAAATATGTAATGACTTTAACAATTTAAACTTACCTGTCACAAAACGCCATATTGCGCAATTTCGTCATTCATTATCCTATATTTTAGGCTCACAATTTGCAAAATACTATTTAAATGAATATTCTGCGATGAGTATTCTAATTTCAACGAATAAACAATAAAACAGATGAACTTACTCTTTTTAATCAATATGAATCTAAAATCTTACATAACTTCCATAAAAAGCATCCTTATTTTAGGTATGTTTCTGAATATGGCAAGCCTAATTGCTCAACCTTGTGTTTCTTTACCCGTTACCGCAGGGGCTGATCAACAACATTGTGAAAATACTTTTTTCATTCTTGATGCTCAAGCTCCTAAGTCAACTGAATGGGGTGAGTGGTCTGTTTTGAGTGGCGAAGCCTATATTGTTGATATTTATAATCCGAAAGGAACAGCTATAATTGTCGCTGGAAAATCAGCCATCTTGCGTTGGAAAATAACCAATAAAAAGACGTATTGCGATAGTTATGACGATGTAGCTCTTTCTAACGCAGGTTTGACTTGTTTTAACGTTTGTAAAAATCCCATAAATACGAACGGAAATTTAGAATCAGCTGGCACTATTAACGCCTTCGATTTACTTTTAGAACAAACCCCAACTGCATTTATAAACACGACTAAAAGACCATCGGGCTGGTCTGAAGGGTATGGCACAGGCGTTAATCCTAATGGTTTTTTAGGTGGTTTTTATATCAATCACCCTACGAACGGCATCGCTTACAGTGGTAAAAGAGACATTTTTTTGAGAGGAAAAGACAACTGTATTGCTTCTGTTCAGACAACTAACCCCATCCTTTGCGGTACAACTTACACTGTTTCGGTTTATGTTGCACCTTGGACAATTGGGGCGGCTCAAGCCAACGCACCTTTCAATGTGGAGTTTGTTTTTCAAGATAAAGAAAATGTTTTACCCGTGCAAGTGATTGATTATCAATTAGTTGCACCAAAAAGCACTGATTGGACTCACCTGAATTGGCAGCGTTATGAAATCAAAATGACGTTTTCAAAAAGCCAATATGAAAACTTTACGCTCTATTTCACTTCTGCGGACAACGTTACGGGTATCATGATTGATGACGTATGTGTTACCTCAGATGTGTCTGGCGTAATTGCCAATGCGGGTGCAGACAAGGTGCAATGTGGTAATGGCATTTTCAACCTGAAAAGTAATACGCCTTCAATCGGCATTGGTAAATGGAGCGTAATTTCGGGCGTGGCTAATATCACAAGTCCTACTTTAAATATAACTGCCGTGAGAGATGTGCCTGCGGGAAGTTCAGCAACTTTGCGTTGGACAATTGACAACGGCGAATGTGGCATTTCAACCGATGATGTCGTTTTGACCAACAACACTACCCCCTCAGTATCCATCGCTTCGGAAGGCAATGAGGTATGCCTTGGGGCAACTTCTACACTCACTTCCGTCATCACGGGTGGGGTTGCGC
>JAYTMW010000982.1:0-8628 GCA_043728105.1 Saprospiraceae bacterium
TTTGTACAGATTTACAAAATTGATTTATTCAGACTCTACGATTGGGGATTATTTCAATCAAAATTTTATCGCTGTAAAAATAAACGCTGAAAAAGAAGACGGAAAAAGGTTAAGTGACGCTTATAATTTAAATTTGAGTCCACGTTTTTTATTCATACACGCTGACAATTTGGATGTAATTTCAAAGGAATTTGTGTCCAATAATAGACAAGCCTTTTTTGAAACGGCTAAAAAAGCATTTCAATATAAAGACATCACCCCCCTCAGTATTTTGCAAAAAAAATATGATGGCGGACAACGAGATAAAGCCTTTTTAGAAAATTTGATGCAGCGAAAATCACTTTGCGGAATCAATGTAAAAGAGGAAATGAAGGTTTATCTACAATCTTTTGAGTTGGACGAATTGTCTGCAACAATCTATGATTATCATAAATATTTTGTAAAAATTGATTTTAAATCTTCGGATTATGCCTTTTTTAAAAATGCAAAAAGGAAAAAACAGATTTCTAATTTCTTTATCGGTGGCATACTTGGAGGAAGTATTGGTAATGAGTTAGATTCTGTTTATAAAAATAAAGATTTTACCTTGTTTAATCGTTTATTGAATGAAATCAGAATCAATGAATCACCTCAAAAGGTAGATTACTATAAAACAAAATATGCTCAAGGAGACACTAATAATGTTTTAGGATTGTTCAATATGACTAAACGATATATTGAAACGTATCTGAAAACGGATAGCGTGTGGGAAGTGCATCGCCAAGATTCTTTGTATTTTGCGGACATGTTAAAACCTCACTACGACAACGAAGATTCTTTGAGGCAATATATGATTAAAACAAATGGGTTTGATTTTTTTGATGATTTTCAAGAAAGTTATAAACATCAAAAAGCAAGTTTAAGAGCGAGTAGTATTGCAGAAATAATAGAGCCACTTTTACTTCGTTTAAAAGATAAAAATCAGTTGCAATCAACCTTAGTTTTGACAAAATATGCGTATGATTTGATGCCTGAAAGCTATCAAGCTAAGTATGTTTATGCACTTAATTTGTATAAATTAGGTGATAAATCAAAGTCAATAAATTTGATGTTGCAAGTCGTGGATTATGTTAAATCCGAGAATCATAAACATTCATTTAAAGAAAAACAGTTAGATAAATACAACATCTGTTATCAAAAAATGAAGCAAGGAAATCTATAGCAATTGACTAAAAACATTGCAAACTATTGATAATCAATACTTTAAAAATAAAATAATTTAATACTATATTTTCAAGAAATGAAATTTTTACAGATAGCGATTATTCTATTTTTTACTCAAACCCTACTACAAGCTCAAGTGGCTGCCCCACGGTTGCGTTGCGTAAAGCGGGATACTTTAATTTGGCAAGTGCCAACGGTAGCTTGTGGGCCCGTCACAGGTTATCGCATTTTAGCTGCCCGCAATTTCAACGGGCCTTATCAGGTTTTAGCTACGGTTAATAATGCGGCGCAAACCCGTTATTTTCACAACAATATTGAGGGAGGCAATTGGTATTATTACATGGAAACTGTGGCAAATTGCGGGGGGCAAAGCGTTCGACAATCTGACACTTTAGACAATCAGCCACCGTCTTTAACCTCTGTTCTAACCTTAAATGTGGTCAATAATACAACGGTTGAGGTGCGTTGGCGACGTAATCCTACACCCGAAGTGGTGGGTTACATCATCTATAAAAAAACGTCAACGGGCCTGATTCCTATTGCTAATGTCAACAATAAAGATACTGTTCGTTATTTAGATACGAACGCTTCTGCGAACAAAAAAAATGAAGAATATCAAGTTTTAGCCATTGATGATTGTGGCAATACGAGTCTTTTTGATGTCAATCATAAAACAATTTTGATGTCAGCTAAACAAAGTAGCTGCGACCAAAACATCACTTTAAAGTGGAATTTATATAAGAATTGGCCTAATCCCGTAGTGAAACACGAAATTTGGGCAAGCGTAAACGGCAGAACCTCCACAATTGTCGCTTCGGTTGGTGGCTCAGATACGAGTTATATTTACCCCAATGTGAAGGATAAAAGCAAGTATAATTTTTATGTGAAAGCTGTTCAAGCGGTCTCAAATATTTCGGCAAAATCAAATGATACGACCGTAATTGCTGACATCATTGAGCCTGTTAAAGATTTAACTTTAGAAAATGTGACCGTCAGCCCACGCAATCGAGTGGAACTTATTTGGCGTTGGAACGATGATGCAAAGGTAGATTCAGTCGAAATACTGAGGGGTGCGTTGGATTCGAGTGGTTTGAAAGTGGTTGCTCGTTTTAAACCAACTTTGCCTTTAGATTATGAGTATATTTTTATAGACTCTATCGTCAATGCGGGTTTGCAATCTTATACCTATCGCATCCGAACAGTTGACCAATGTAAAGCACCCGTTTCATCTAATATCGGAAAAACGGTTCATTTGAAGGGTCTTCCTAAGCAAAATCGTCAAAATGAGTTAACTTGGTCACCTTTTGAACTCGACGGTGCAACCGTCACGGGCTATCAAGTGATTCGTATTTATAAAAATATTCCTACGGAAGTGGGTCTTCCTGTTTCACCTTTTTCACCCCCTCAGTATCTTGACTCGACTACGCCCGAAGAGTCCGAAGTATGTTATCGCATCGGTGCAAATTATTCTTATAAACTCAAAGATGGTAGTTTAGAAAATGCTACGGCTTACTCTAACACCATTTGCATCAATCAATTTGCAAGTTTATGGATGCCCAATGCGTTCACGCCAGGCGGCAGAAATCCAGAATTTAAGCCAGTCTTTGCTTTTGAAGCCAATATTTTAAATTACGAGATGTCGATTTTTGATCGTTGGGGACGTGTTCTATTCAAAACCATTGATACAAAAATGGCTTGGGATGGCAGAAGCAATGGCTCAGATTTGCCGCAAGGAGCTTACACTTATATCGTGAGAATTGGACAAATAAGCGGTGGTTTGATTGAGAAAAAAGGTGTTTTAATGTTGCTTAGATAAATTTCAAGTCAATAAAATATCAATACAAAACAGAATAGATGCATAAAAAAAAAGGTCAAAAAGCATTTATGCTTTTGACCTTTTTTTATGTTCAATTTTATTCTTTTAAGACATATTGTAGCGGCGGTTTTATCCGCCGATGTGTATAAGTCATTGATAATCAATAATTTACATCGGCAGATAAATCCGCCGCTACAGCATATCACTACGAATCTATCTTCGCATACTTCGCATTCGCTTCAATAAACGCTCTACGTGGTGGCACTTCATCGCCCATAAGCATCGAGAAAATACGGTCGGCTTCAATCGCATCATCAATGGTTACTTGCTTCAAAATCCGAGTGCTTGGGTCCATGGTTGTTTCCCACAATTGCTCGGCGTTCATCTCACCCAAACCCTTGTAACGTTGCGTTTTCACGGAGTCGTCATTTTCACCTTTGGCGTATAGTCCAATGGCTTCTTTGCGCTCATCATCGTTCCAACAGTAACGGAATTGCTTGCCTTTTTGCACTTTATACAAAGGTGGTGCGGCTACATAAATATGTCCTTTTTCAATCAACATGTTCATATAGCGATAGAAAAACGTTAAAATCAAAGTCGTAATGTGGCTACCGTCGATGTCGGCATCACACATGATGACTACTTTGTGGTAACGTAATTTTTCGATATTCAAATAACGTACACCCTCGGCATCTTCGGCAATACGGACACCCAAAGCGGTGAACATATTTTTTATCTCTTCGTTTTCGTAGATTTTATGCTCCAAAGCCTTCTCAACATTCAAAATTTTACCACGAAGCGGCAAAATCGCTTGAATGTTACGGTCACGCCCTTGCTTCGCCGTGCCACCCGCAGAGTCACCCTCGACAAGGAAAAGTTCAGATTCGGCGGGGTCTTTTGACGCACAATCGGACAGCTTGCCTGGCAAACCACCGCCCGTCAGAGAGCCTTTGCGTTGCACCATTTCACGAGCCCTTTGAGCTGCGTGGCGAGCCGTTGCAGAAAGAATTACTTTTTCAACAATCCGTTTAGCTTGTTGCAAATTTTCTTCCAACCAATGTTTCAGCATGTCACCCATGATTTGACTCACGATGGCGGTCACTTCGGAGTTACCCAATTCGCCTTTGGTTTGACCTCTGAATTGTGGTTCTTGCACTTTCACAGCAATTACTGCCGTCATACCTTCACGGAAGTCATCGCCCGAAATGGTTTCTTTTACTTTCTTAAACATGTCATTGTCGTCACCATATTTCTTGAATTCACGAGCAATAGCACGGCGGAAACCGTTGACGTGCGTACCACCTTCACGGGTGTTGATGTTGTTGACGAAAGAGAAAACATTTTCAGAATATCCTGTATTATACGTGAAAGCCGCTTCAACTTCTACATCATCTTTTTTACCTTTCACATAAATTGGTTCGGGCAACAATTGCGTGCGGGTTTCATCCAAAAACTTTACAAAACCCTTCAAACCGTCTTCGGAAAAGTATTGTTCGACACGATATTGGTCGCCAACATTGTCAACACGCTCGTCGGTGAGGTTCAAATACAGGCCACTGTTCAAAAACGCCATTTCACGGAAGCGATGCGAAAGGGTTTCGTGTTTGAAAACCATTGCCTCGGCATCGAAAATCTCTGCATCGGGTTTGAACGTAATTGTTGTACCCGTTTTTTTAGAATCACCAATCACACGGGCACTGTAAAGTGGAATACCTTTTGAAAATTCTTGTTCAAAAATCTTTCCTTCACGGTGTACCTCCGCCCGTAGGTGGATGGATAACGCATTCACACACGATACACCCACACCATGCAAACCGCCCGACACTTTGTAAGTGTCTTTGTCAAATTTACCACCTGCATGTAAGACCGTCAACACGACCTCTAAGGCAGATTTTTTTAATTTAGCGTGCATACCCGTTGGAATACCACGACCATCATCGGTAACAGAAATCGAATTGTCTTTGTGTATAACAATGTCAATATTCCGACAATAACCCGCCAAATGTTCGTCAATAGAGTTGTCAACAACCTCCCAAACTAAGTGATGTAAACCCCTAATATCCGTGCCACCGATGTACATCGCTGGTCTTTTTCGTACCGCCTCTAAGCCTTCGAGGGCGGTAATATTATCGGCACCATACTCACCAGTTTGGGCCTGTCTTTCTTTCATTTCTTCTGATTCTTCCATGGGTGCGAAGATACTATTTTATCCTTTTTTAAGAAACTTTTATGCGCTTTTTATCCCTTTATTTTGGTATTTTTTGTGTAAAAAAGAGGGTAAACCTTAGCTAAATTGTTGAAAATACTGAGGGGCCTGTTTTATACTTTTTTTGTTTCTATTTAAAAAGAAAAAATAATATCTAAATTGTTGATTTTCAATTATTTATGAAAAATATTTTTTAACATAAGGAAGCTCAATATTCTTAGGTAACAAAGAATATTGAGCCTCCTTATTTTCTGTTTTAAAGTGAAATTAATTGCTTTTGTTGATTGATTTATACCGCTTTACGCCCGTGCTATCAGATTGCAGTCGAGTCGTTTCGCCGTTGCAAGAAGTGAAGTAGATAAGTTGACCACCATCTTCAAAA
This sequence comes from Saprospiraceae bacterium, assembly GCA_043728105.1. Taxonomy (GTDB): domain Bacteria; phylum Bacteroidota; class Bacteroidia; order Chitinophagales; family Saprospiraceae; genus JAAFJT01. The sequence goes on from JAYTMW010000982.1 coordinate 5,608, forward strand.
CGATAGACTTTGCAGCCGTCATGTTCAAAGAGAAAAGCTATTTTATAGGTGCTATTGTTACTTGCTCTTTGAGTAGAAATAGGTACTTCAACGGAGCGACAAGATTGCGTAGAAAATAGGATACAAAAAGGGATAAATAAAGATTTGGAAAAGTGAGCCATGATTAGAAGTTTTTAAAAGTGAAGTATTAAATTTTATCTCAATTTAAGCTAAAAAAAGGGCTCGACCAATTTACGCATTAACTTTAAGTTTTATTTAACGCCATTGTATTTAAAAAAATAATTTATCTGTTACAATTCTGTAAGTTTTTACCTTTCCCTACGATTAATAAGTTAAGTGACAATAAAACCTACATAACTTATGGAAAAAGAGTTTTTGCAACTCGTTACAACACATAAAGCCCTTATTTATAAGATTTGTCACACTTATGAGCGTGATGAGGGGCTACGAAACGACCTTTTTCAAGAGATTATTTTGAATTTGTGGAAAGCTTTTCAGAGGTATGAAGCTACTTCTAAATGGACAACTTGGGCTTACAAAATAGGGCTGAATGTTGCTATTACACAGCGACGAAAACGACGTATTTCGACAACTGCACTTACTGATGATTTTGATAAAATGCTTTCAGATACACCTTATGATGATAGCGTTGAAGAGCGTTTAAAAGCAATGCATGAAGCAATAGCACAACTCAATGCGGCTGAAAAAGCCTTGATGCTCTTGTATTTAGATGATGTTTCTTATGCAGACATCTCTGAAATCATTGGCATTACTGAAAATAATATTGGCGTAAAATTGAATCGTATTAAATCCAAACTTAAATCAATTTTAATAAATCATGGATAAATCAAATAATGATAACCTTAATTTCGATGACTTAAAAGGTCTTTGGCAAAGTAATTTAGACCGTAAAGCCATGAATGACTCTTCTTTTGATAATCATAAAATTCTAACTATCATGCAGGAAAAAACGAGTTCCGCCGTCAAAAAAATCCGACATAATATGATAATAGATGTTCTGATAACCATCCCATTTGCTGTTGGAGGTTATTTTCTTTTTGAATCAAGAAGCATTCATCTTCCAATCATTTTTTGGTTTGGTTTGATACTTTTTTCTATAAGTTACCACCTTTATTTGTATTGGAAACTACAAAAACAAGTCGTTTCCATAGAGAATGTAAACGAAACCATTAAGACACAACATGCCAATCTTATAGGTTTTATCAAAATGTATGACATTGCCGCTGTTGTCGGAGGCATCGTCTTTTGCTTAACAAGCGTTAAATTTTTTTATATAAATTGTAATAAAGATATTTTGACATTAACTATTTTAATATTTTTTAGCCTTGCTTCTGGCTTTGGCATTTATGCTTTTGTTCATTGGTATGTTAAAAAAGTATATGGACAATATTATTCAATACTTGATGAATCTAAAAAAATATTAGAGCGAGAATAGTGCAGAAATTATTGAAAATACTGAGGGGCCTCCTTTTACAAGTTCGTTAGGCTTGTGGTGTACTATAAATTTAATGAAATACTGAGTAGATAGTCAATTTAATCGTGTCGGGTATAACTCTTGGAGGGTTCGCAACCCTCCAAGAGTTCTGTAAAAAAACTGCTACTCACGTGGGGACATAATACTAATGCTATTCGTTTAGGAATTTATAAAACATCTTTTTTAACTCTATTTCATTTGCACAACCATAATTATGATACTTATGAAACGAATTTTTCAAAAGTATTTTCTTTAAATAGTTATAAAATTCTTAATATGAACCTAAAATCTTTATTCTCAATTCTCTTGGTTTTATTACTTTTTCAGATAATGACGACCCTATCAAGTTGTTGTAAATGTTGTGGAAATGATTTTTTTTACATTGATGATTTAGTTGATAATTATTTTAAGAATTATCAACTAAACCAAAAGATAGTTTTTCAGTCTGTAACAAAAATTGATACTTTATTTGTAAAAGAGTCAATTCTTGACACTTTCACAGATTGTGGGTCTTCAATAGTTTCAAGAACTATTACTTTAAAAAATGAATTTATGTTTGGTGAAAAGCCGTTGAAAATTGAAATTTTAGGTAGGGGAGATAGAAATAATACCCTGCTTTACTTTTCCAACTCAATTAGAATAACAGATTTTAGTTCGATGCCTAAATCTGGAAAATTCAATAATTTTCCTAATAATGATAGAGTAGAAACTCTTGAAACATTAAAAGTTAATGGATTAGTTTTTCAAAAAGTCCAAAAATTGCGTCTTTTTGATGACAAGTCTTTTTTCTTTTTTGCACCAGAAAAAGGATTGATAATGTATACCAATTCTTTAGATACCTTAACAATTAAAAATTAATTGAAATGATAAGTTTAAATCTATTGATTTCGTTTGTTGTCCAATAAAGATATTCAAAACAAGTATTCAGTATTTTTTTTTAGTGTTAAAGTACTGAGGGGGTACCCAAAAACAAGGAATGTCAAAATCAGCAAACATGATTTCGACATTCCTTGTTCAATATTCTTTATTCGATATTCCTCACTGTTTCCCCTTCGTCACCCCATCCCAATCATCAGTCCGAAACGGCGAAACGGGCAACCCCTCAGTATTGAAGAGGTTACAGCCATCGGGATTGTTCGCCCACGCATAACGCACGGCAGTGGGCATCTTCACGGCATCATGCCAAACAACAATAGTATTACCCTCAATTTTCGCTTTTGCCCACATCCATTGTTTATCTGGCCCAGCAATTTGAAAAGATTTCAGGGTATCACCTTTTTGCACCAAACCATTAGCGGTATGCTCAAAATGCAAGCGCATTTTATCATTTTCGACCGTCATTGACTTGTAAATGGGGCTCGAATGACGTATTTCTTTATCATCGTAAGCCAATTTCATAGCGTTCAAAGCCAAACGTTTACCCACATCATGTTTGTTTTTTGGGTGAATATCTTTGGCATCGCCTATGTCCATGATGCACGCCATGCCCGTTTGAGGCATCGAAAGAGCCATCGTTTGAGCCTCTC
>JAYTMW010000983.1:0-2111 GCA_043728105.1 Saprospiraceae bacterium
ATTAGAATATCTGCCATGCCTTTTGTTGAATTTCCATTTTCATCTTCCATAATCTGATAATATTCGGGGCGATAGATGAAGCCCACAATGTCCGCATCTTGCTCAATCGCACCCGATTCACGAAGGTCGGAAAGTTGTGGTTTTTTAGAACCGCCACGTGTCTCTACCGCACGACTCAATTGAGATAAGGCGATAACAGGCACGTTCAATTCCTTTGCCAAGCCTTTCAAAGCACGTGAAATTTGAGAAATCTCTTGTTCACGATTGCCACTTTTACTACTATCACTGCCACCCGACATCAATTGCAAATAGTCAATCATAATCAATTGAATGTCGTGTTGTGCTTTCAAACGGCGGCATTTTGCCCGCAATTCAAAAATGTTGATGCCCGGTGTATCGTCAATATATATAGGTGCTTTCGACATGCGCTCAATGGCGGCGTGCAGTTGCTGCCACTCATGGGGTTCAAGCTGTCCGTTACGCAATTTTGAAGACGGAATTTCTGACTCCATCGAAATCAAACGTTGCGTCAATTGCAGGTTCGACATCTCCAAAGAGAAGAAAGCGACACCTTTGTTGAAGTCCATTGCAGCGTTGCGAGCGAGGGAAAGCGTGAAGGCTGTTTTGCCCATCGATGGCCGTGCCGCAATAATCACCAAATCCGATTTCTGCCAACCCGCCGTCAAGCGGTCGAGTTCGGTGAAGCCAGTTGGCACACCAGTTAAACCATCTTCCTTTTGAGAGAGTAGTTCAATTTGCTTCAAAAGTTTTGAAGCTAACGTGTTCATCCCTTCAAAACTACGACTGAGGTTGGTTTCCGTGATGGCGAAAAGACTTTGCTCGGCTTTGTCCATGAGGTCAAAAACGTCCGTTGTGTCTTCATACGCCTCACGTATGATGCCCGTAGAAACACGAATCATCTCACGCTGAATGTGCTTTTGAGCAATGATACGAGCGTGATATTCAATGTTGGCAGCCGAGCCAACTCGACCCGTTAACTCAACAAGATAGTATGGCCCACTTGTCAATAAATCAATCGTTCCCATCTTCCGCATTTCTTCCGTGACCGTCAAAAGGTCAATCGGTTTTGAATTACGGAACAATTCAAGCACAGCTTTATATATGGCTTGATGTGCATCGGAATAAAAACTTTCAGCACGCAAAATATCTAAGACTGCGGGTAGTGCGTCTTTATCAATCATCAAAGCACCTAACACCGCTTCTTCGAGGTCGGAGGCTTGCGGTGGCACTTTTCCGAAAACAAATGAGCTCATATCATTTGTGTTATTTCGGTTTTGCTTACCGTTATTTTTGTTGTTAAAGTTCTGTTTACCTTGAGCGTTAAAATCTTCCATTACCCCTCAGTATTTTTTTACTTTATTAGAGTAGGTTATCAAATAATCTTAAAAAAAATAAAATACATAAGTAATTGATTTATAGGTAGTTAAGGCTTATTTTGAATAAAATTAGTCCGAAAATCTACTCTTTAATTATTACCTTTTTCTCACTTTTAAAAGAAATTGTTTTACAAACATAAATAAAATGTTTCAACAAAGCTAATAAAAATTGATTTTTTTACATAATTAAGTTATACAGCCTTCATGTGGATAACATAGCTTAGTTGGTGGATAAGTTAAGTTTGCGTTAAGGATTTATCCACAACGAAACAAAATACAAAGGAAAGAATTGTAAAACGATAAGTGTAGTAATGTTGAAAAATAATTTATCCACGAGTAGTTTGGGATTATGTCAAAAACACTCGTGTTGATAAGTGTGTGGATAAGTATATGTTATCAACAATTGGTAATTTTGTTGTTGGATATTAGGTGTTTTTTTACGTAAAACATAGTTTAAATAATAATGAGTTGATCGTAAATTTAAAACAAAAAATTCATACAGCTTTCTATTAAAAATTCATAAACAGCCAAATTCTACTTTTGCCATTTACACACACAAACATACTAAGAAAAGGACTATATGGATTGATTTAATTTTTGAAGTTGAAAAATTGAAAATTTTTGGGAAGTTTCATTAACCAGTTAACAAATGGACAACCCTAAGAGTGAAAAAGTTGTATAGTTGTAAAAAATACCACTTCTATGCAACTAACA
>JAYTMW010000984.1:0-2277 GCA_043728105.1 Saprospiraceae bacterium
GCATCAATGCTTTCTTCGGGGGTTTGGGCAAGTAACGTGTTAAAGCCTAAAAAACAGGTAAATGAGAAAACCCACGCAAGGTTTTTTAGTTGAATGGTAGAAATTTTAAGCATAATATAGATTTTAATTTTGTTTGAAAAATAAGGTGTAAAGTAATGATTTTGGTGGGTTTTGAAAAGAACCCCTCAGTATTTTTGCGTTTTTAGTGCTAAATACTGAGGGGGTAGCTTCTGTTTCACTTTCTCAAACTCGACGGAGTCGAGCAAAATAGTGCGTGACGGTTTTGGAAAACCGCACGAACACATACTGTTTGCCAGCGGGGCCAACATCTGTTCCAGCGGGTGCAAATAGTGCACTGGCAAAAAATCATGTGTTTTAACAAGTTAATTACAAAATATTTCTTTCATTCCAGTCTTTTGTCCTAAACGTAACTCCAGTACACTTTGCTACCAATATTTTATTACGCAAATTTTCTGAAATCATAAAAAATCCACCTAACAAAAACGGTAGTCTAATCATGTCATCCTGAATATTGGCGTAATTCAGTTTAAGATTGTCATATATCATATTCGGAAAATCGGGATAGAGTTTTTGCCAATTAACAAGCTGCTCCGCTTGTTCTACTTTTATTACTTTCTTTTGAGTCCCTACTTTTTCATGCGGTTCTCGATACTGATCACTATATGGGGCGTAGTTTTCTCCATAAAAAATCATATTTTTATAATCTACTAAATCATAATTTTGCCCATATATATAAAAAAGATAATATTTATACTCTTTTTTGCCTTTAAAAACAGAAACTTCAAAATATTGATAGTTTTCAATATTTGATTCTAAAAAAATCTTTAAAAGCTTTTCATTAATTAATGGACTATTATTCATCTCTATAAAGTCTGTTAATTTAGCTCCGAGGTGAAGTCTAAAATTTATTATAGGTAAATACTCTTTATTAAATTTTTTATCTAAAATAGATAAAAAATCTCCAAAAATTTGAGTACCCGATTCCTTGTAAATATTTGAATCTTTCACTTGAGGATATCGCCCTATTTCCGATAAATTAGTACTGTTAACTAATAGATACATATTTATTATTTATTTAACAATGCTGCACAAAGTTAAAACTTTGTGCAGCAAAAATTTATATTATTTTAAAATATTATGTAGTTAATATTTGTTGTAGGATTACTTTGTATTGCTGTTCTGATTTTTGCTAATAATATTTGGACTTCTTGATGAGCTACTTCTGGAGTAATATTACTTCCTCCTTTAGTGTCATAAATTTTTTTAAGTGCAACTTTTACTCTTTCTGTATAAGCAGGGTGACTTCCTGAATGAAAAGTTTCTGAAATAGCAATACCATTGTTAAATTCATTTGGGTGAAATGCTGCTTTATAATTTGCCGCTTGTTGAATAAGTTTATCGACATCATCTGTTTTAGCTAAATCATGAGTTAGTTCTAAAGGAATAATATGATGTGCTCGCATACCATCATTTGGACTTAGATTTAAAATTCTTCTCAATTGAGCCCTTAAAATATCTTTATGTCCGAACTCAATTATACCATTAGTAACTTTATAATAAAGTTTATAAGTTCGACCAGATGCTCCAATCACCTTGATAGCTTTACCTGCCGTGGCAACCCATCCAATGATTGGAACAGTAGCAGCAAAGCTTATCGAAGCATTTACATTATCACCTTCAATAGTATAGAATACACCATTGGTGAAGTCACAAGGTTCTCCACCTACTGGTACTAAACCACAAATATCAAAAGCAGTATGGAGTTGCCCTGATTTAGTATTCAAAAACGCTTTAAGTAAAATGCGAGTAATTGACCAGTTTGGGTTTTTAAGTTTTAAAAATACAACTTCTGATACAAACTCTGCATATTCTTCAGGATTTATAACACTTTCGAGCGATGCTACATTACCATTTGATATTGCATAACTTGAAGTTGCCCAAAACCCATCTACCTGCGCAAAGAGATTCGCATCTAACCAAAGTTGAACAAACTCTTCAGTCGTAAAATTTGCTTTTTTATATTTATCTAAAGACTCCATGGCACTCAATGGAAAATTTAGAGCGGCATTGGCATTGTAAAAATCGGTGTGCGAAGATAGTACGGTCAAATAATTTTCTAAGGCTTTGTAATTTGAAGTGGTCGTTACCAAGTTTAGTAGTGCCATTTTATGCAATTCACTCCATGATTTGGTGTCTAAAAACAAGTTTGTTGCCTTCAACAAATCTTGACGCAGTTCTAAGGTGTACCATATTTCT
>JAYTMW010000985.1:0-5899 GCA_043728105.1 Saprospiraceae bacterium
GCAGGAAATATTGAAGAACTTTTGACAAATGAGTGGCGTAGATAAAACACGTTAAATATTTTTATTTTGTATAAAACATTGAAAATAATTGCTTTATAAATTTTTCAATAAAAAAATCCTCCAAAAGTTTAAAACCCTGTCCATTACCCATATCCTTTTAAACATTATAGTTCCGTAGGAACGGTTCATATTGTAGCCGTGGATTTCAATCCACGGTTTGTTACGATTTTGCTTTTTTAGAGTTCCGTAGGAACGGCACATGTAAAGAATGACTAAATGCACCGTTCCTACGGAACTCTATTAAATATTAATCCATATTTTACCGTGGATTGAAATCCACGGCTACAATATGAGCCGTTCCTACGGAACTATTTTGTTCAAAAAGATGTGGGTAATGGACAGAGTTTAAAACCTTTGGAGGATGATAGGGCTTTTTATTTCCGAAGGAGCCCCTCAGTCATGCTTTCAGCTCGATGAAGCCAAAGGCATCATATTTTTGACTAAAAAATGTGTTTTAATCAACAATTGTCACTTTCAACATATTGGTTCTCATGCGTTTTTCCAAAGGCATTGATGCTGTGTTGATGACAATATCGCCTGTTTTTATACGACCTGCCTCTTTCAAAATCGAAATTGTTTCGTCAACAGTTTCGTCGGTACTTGAATTTTTGTTGTAATAAACACACTTTACGCCCCAAAGCAAATTCAGCGTGCCTAACATGCTGTGTTTACCAGAGAAAATAAAAATTTCGCATTGGCGAGGTCTAAAACTTGACACTTTGAAAGCCGTATAACCCGACGAAGTGAAACCAATAATGGCTTTGGCGTGTAAATCTTCCGCCACTTTTGCGGCATTCAAACAAATCACATCATTGACAAAAAGGTTCGATTTTTCGCTCGGCTCTGGGCGTTTGAAGCGTGCTGGATGCTTTTCAACCTCCATAATAATGCGTGTCATCGCTTTCACGGTCTCGATTGGATATTTACCCACCGACGTTTCTGCGCTCAACATCACGGCATCCGCACCATCCATCACGGCATTCGCAACGTCCAAAACCTCCGCACGAGTTGGGCTTGGGTTTTGAATCATGCTTTCCATCATCTGGGTTGCCACAATGACAGGTCTTGCCCGTTGGATACATTTTGCTATAATTTCCTTTTGAATAATTGGCAATTTTTCAATCGGAAACTCCACACCTAAATCACCACGAGCCACCATCACGGCATTTGTTGCCTTAATGATAGCATCCAAATTATCAATTGCTTCTGGCTTTTCAATTTTTGCGCATATTAATGCAGGATGTTTCACGGCATCAATGCGGCGACGCAAATCATAAATATCTTCTGCTTTACGCACGAAAGAAAGGGCAACCCAATTGACAGGTTGGGTCAAAATAAAATCCAAATCCGTCAAATCTTTTTCCGTCAAACAAGGCAACGAAGTCTTCGTGTCGGGCAAATTCACACCCTTTTTGCTTGACAAAGTGCCACCATATATTACACGGAGTTTTACCGTACCAATTTTATCGGTTGAAATAACTTCAAAAAGAAACTTGCCATCATCCAGCAACACCTTTTCGCCTGGCTCAACATCTTTTGGAAAATCTTTATACGACATATAGATTTTCTCCATATTGCCCACCACATTTTCATTGACGAAAGTGACAACATCGCCTTCTTTGAGTTCCAAAGCGTTGTTTTCAATCATACCAATCCGCAATTTTGGCCCTTGCAAATCCGCCAAAATGCTCAAATGAAGACCATATTCTGCATTGATAGCCGTAATATTTTCAATTACTTTAAGGTGAACACTGTGTTCGCCGTGCGAAAAATTCAAACGAAAAACATTCACACCTGCTTTTGCCAACTCCAATAACTGAGGAATTTCACTACACGCAGGCCCGACAGTTGCCACAATTTTGGTATTTTTTTGGTCGGCAATTGTCATAATTGCGTTTGGATTGTGCTCTAACATTGTTGCCATTTTTTCTTCTTTTGAATGAATAATTTGATTTAACTATTTGATAATTAATGGTTTATAGTTAGATTTTTTTCTTCAAGTCACCTATTAATCAATACTCTTTTAATGCAAAAAAGTTACAAATTTCTATTTAGTGTAAAATCTACAATAAGCAAAGGTATGTTATTTTGCTTTTAAAACAAAGACAGTATTATTGAAAAAAATAAAAATTTTACTCATATATGTATAACGCCAAATTTTATTTTACATTGAAATACAATTAAAAATTTTATTCTTTATAAAGATAAATTGATTTTTTTTTAAAGAAGTATTAAAATACAAAAACAAGGGAGTAACCATTTTTTTTAGACAAAATGCCGCTTAAACGCATGAATCTTCCAAAATTCTACGTTCAAAGTATCGGAGTTTTATATATTTGCACCGCTTTTTGAAAAGGCTTGGTTTTTAATATTCATAACTTATTGAAAATCAACAAATTACATCAATCTATATAACAATTAAATAATATTCATAAATCAAAATACGGTTTAATTATGACTGGTTCTAAAATAACAATCAACCGAGGTAAACTTAAAGTCCCTGATAATCCTATTATTCCGTTCATCGAAGGTGATGGCACGGGTGCCGACATTTGGCGTGCATCAGTACGTGTTTTTGACGCTGCTGTTGAGAAAGCCTACAAAGGCAAAAAGAAAATTGTTTGGGAAGAAGTTTTAGCAGGTGAAAAAGCCTTCAATAAAACAGGTAACTGGTTGCCTGACGAAACTCTTGACATCATTCGTGATCGTTTGGTGGCTATCAAAGGGCCTTTGACGACTCCTGTGGGTGGTGGCATTCGTTCATTGAACGTGGCTTTGCGTCAAATTCTTGACCTTTATGTGTGTTTGCGCCCCGTGCAGTATTTCGCTGGCGTGCCTTCGCCTGTGAAGCATCCTGAGTTGGTGGACATGGTTATTTTCCGTGAAAACACCGAAGATATTTACGCAGGTATCGAAATGGCGGGCGGTTCAGAAGATTCAAATACTGTTTTGAAATTTTTGAAAAAATCGTTCCCAAAAGCTTTTGATAAAATCCGTTTTGGTACGTATCAAAAAATTAGAGAATACAACAAAGCGGCGGGCATCAAAGGTGCAAGTGCAGACGTAATTGTGGGCATCGGTATCAAGCCTGTTTCAAAATTGGGTACGGAGCGTTTGGTGCGTTCTGCCCTTCAATTTGCTTTATTGGAAAAACGTAAATCTCTTACGATTGTCCATAAAGGCAATATCATGAAATTTACTGAGGGAGGCTTCCGTGATTGGGCTTACGCATTGGCTCGCACTGAGTTCGGTGACAAGACTTTCACGTGGGCTGAATATGATGAAATCAAGGCAGCGAAAGGTGAAGATGCGGCTAACAAAGCACAAGAAGCGGCTTTGGCAAGTGGCAAACTTTTGGTAAAAGACGCTATTGCAGACATCGCTTTGCAACAAGTTTTGACTCGCCCAACTGATTTTGACGTAATCGCTACGTTGAACTTGAACGGTGATTATTTGTCGGATGCTTTGGCTGCACAAGTCGGTGGTATCGGCATTGCCCCCGGTGCAAACATCAACTACGTGACGGGTCATGCAATTTTTGAAGCCACGCACGGTACGGCACCTAAATATGCTGATAAAGACGTTGTGAATCCTTGTTCGCTTATTCTTTCAGGTGTGATGATGTTTGAGTATATGGGTTGGAATCCTGTTGCAAAAATGATTGTAAAAGGTATCGAAACAGCAATTACATCTAAGCGTGTGACGTATGATTTTGAACGTCAAATGGAAGGCGCTACGAAATTGAAGTGTAGCGAATTTGCGGATGAAATTATTAAAAATATGTAATTTCTGATTTGTAAGATATTGATTATCAATGTTTTATAAAAAAATAATAAAAATACTAAGGGGCCTCGACGTTGTGTTGTTGGCCCCTCAGTATTTTTATTATTTTTTAATCAAAATGTAGTAAAAGACTAATTAGATTCTCCTTTCAATCATTCACTCTAAATTTGTGTATATTTGTAGTTGTGTAAAACAGCACTATATAAAGTTATTAATTTAAAGATTAAAATTATGGGATACGGCAAGTATAAAAAACTTAAAGTAGTCGTTAAAAAATTTAATTTAGATGCCCAAAGCACTATGTTATTCGAGACCATTACACCCTACGAGCCAAGTAGTTGGCTATCTGATACGTTGAAAAAATCAAGATTAGTACCGCTTAATAATGAAAAAACGAAGGCAGAACGAATTATTTCGCCCATATTGTTAGAAATTGCTGAATATTATCAAGATAAAGTAACCCTATTTTCTGGTGAGGCTTTGGATGTGAGTAGTGCCGATGATTTATCTGGTGCTTGTGACTTTTTCTTTGTTTTGCATCCGCACAAACCCTACATAGAATCGCCTATTATTTCGCTTGCAGAATCCAAAAATGAAGACATGGAGTATGGTAGAGCGCAATGTGCAGCCCAATTATACGGTGCTAAACTTTACAATGAAGCGGAAGGAAAAGACATTCCTATTTTATACGGTTGTGCAACGGACGGTGTAGAGTGGCAATTTATGCGTTTTGAGAATAATACCTTTTATATTGACAATAGAATTTATACCAATTTGAATGAAATTTTAGGCGTTTGGCATCTTATTATTCAATCTTATTTAACAAAATAAAATTAATACCTTTTCTTTCTTAAAAATACTGAGGGGGTACTTCCATGTTAAAGAAGTACCCCCTCAGTATTTTTCAATATTTCAACAACCGCATCATACTCTCTCGCAATCGCTCCTCTGGCATAAATATTTTTTCCAAAACAGGCGCAAAAGGAGTAGGCATATCAAGGCTCGCAACCCGCAACACGGGCGCATCCAAATGCTCAAAAAGATGCTCCGAAATCCATGCGGAAATTTCACCACCGAGACCCCCAAACATCGTGTCTTCGTGTAAAATCAAGGCTTTATTGGTCTTTTTTATAGAGTTTTTAATCGTTTCGTAATCAAGTGGGGCAAGCGTTCTGAGGTCAATAATTTCCGCATCAATGTCCAATTCTTCTGTCGCTTTCAATGCCCAATGCACACCTGCGCCATACGTTATAATGCTCATAGCTGCACCCACACGAGCGACCGCCGCCTTACCAATTTCAATGGTATAATAATCATCTGGCACGTCGGCATGAAGGCTGCGATAGAGGGCTTTATGTTCAAAAAACATGACTGGATTTGGGTCTTCAAAAGCGGCTAAAAGTAAGCCTTTGGCATCCACGGGGTTCGATGGATACACCACTTTCAAGCCTGGGGTGTGCGTAAACCATGCCTCATTGCTTTGAGAATGAAATGGGCCTGCACCCACGCCGCCACCACAAGGCATCCGAATCACCACATCCGCATTTTGCCCCCAACGATAGTTCAGTTTTGCTAAATTATTGATGATTTGGTTGAATCCGCAGGTAACAAAATCCGCAAATTGCATCTCCACCATTGCCTTCATACCCATCATGCTCAAACCCAAAGCACAACCAATAATCGCACTTTCGCAAAGCGGCGTATTGCGCACTCGTTCCTTGCCAAACGCTTTTACGAAGCCATCCGTAATTTTAAAAACACCACCGTACTCTGCAATATCTTGACCCATCAAAACCAAATTGTCGTGCCGTTCCATTGCTTGATAAAGCCCTTTGGAAATAGCATCCACGAATCTTATATTTGAGACGTTAGAATCTGAATTTTTGAGGTCAAATACTGAGGGGGTCGTTGGAAAATAAACATCCGCTAACTCTTTTTCAACGGTTGATTCTATGGTCGGTTCATCAAAAGCTAAATCGGCGGCTTTGTTAACTTCCGCTTTAAAACCTTTTTTGAACGAATCAATATAATCTTGCGTAATCAATTGATTATCAAT
>JAYTMW010000986.1:0-9008 GCA_043728105.1 Saprospiraceae bacterium
ATATGAAGTGCTTAAATCCAATGGGTTTTAACCCATTGTGTCAATATTTTATCCGCAATGGGTTAAAACCCATTGGATTTCGCCCCTCTATATATAAAACAATTTTAATAGCGAGATTTGCTGGTGTCTGCATCAAATTATAGTGGCAAATTTACCCGTTAAAAAAATTCAAGTAATTGATTATCAAAGAGTTATAACACTTCCCTCTCTTAATTATATTCTGCAAAATAGTTAAATTAATTTTACTTGTTACTAAAAAAACTAAACGATGACACAACAAAAAAAAGGCTTTACGCTCATAATTGGCTTTGGCTTTTTAACTCTCAGCATATACTTTTTTTATCTTGAATGGAAAGATTTAACAGGTGATTTAGGCATAAAAAAGTGCTTTTTGACGGTTGGTATGGAATCATTGGTTTCATTTCCGTAATACTCGGTTATGTGTTGATGTCAAGTGTTTTCAAGAAAGAAAAAGAAGATAGTTTTGATAACGATGTGATATAAATACGAAAATTATTTCATGTTTAAAAAATTAGAAGTCAATATTTTATGAAAAAATTAATCCTTTTATTCCTCTTCGCATACCCCCTCAGTATTTGGGCGCAAAAAATGGAATTGGTTGTGCCTGAGGGCTTTCCACACACGTATGCCCACTACAAAATCACCCCCGACGGGCGGTTTTTTATTGGCGCCGATGATGACCATTTAATCCTTTGGGAAGCCAAAACGAAGCGGCAATTACGGACGTTTAAAATCAGCATTTCAAAAATTGTGGATTTGAAAATCAGTCCCGACGGCAAAAACGTTGTGATTTTCAACACGAGTAATATTGAAAGTTTTGAAATCGAAACGGGTAAAAAATTGTGGTCTGTAAAACCTGCAAGCTACAATTATAGTGGTGTTTTCATCGAAAATGGTAGCAAAATAGTGGCTGTTTGCAACGACGATGGCTATATTTTATCGGCTCAAACGGGTGCCAAAATTGCCACAATTAAGGATTTTGGTACATTCGAGGGCAAAGCCTACGCACTGCCGAACAACAAAGTGGTGATGTTATCAAGTGAATTTTATCGTATTTACGACATCACGACGAACACCGTAGAACCCGACGTTAAGTATGATGGTTTCAAAAAGCGGCAAACCGTTGCTGAAAAAAATGCGATGCTTTTTGTGGTGTCAACGAGTAGTTCCGATATTCAATGTTATGATTTGAAAACCAATAAAATCATCAAAACCATTGTGTGTGATGAGCGTGAACCCGTTATTGGAACAACGATGGAAGGCGATGCGTTGCTTGTACAGTATTTAGACCCCAATGATCCAAAATTTCAAATGACGCTTATTAAAAAATATGCGTTGCCCAATTTTGAAGTTAAAACCTTGAAAATCAACGATATACGAGGCGATAGCGATGGTAGGATTTCGGGAAGTAGCGTCCACGATATTCTTTTTACAGAACTTGGTAAGGTAAAAAAACTATCTACGGGGCAAGCCGTGGGTACAATGTCGGGGCAACTTCAAGCCTACGGTTATGGTGCATTTACGAACGCAAATGTTTGGCAAAAAGAACAAATAATGGGCTTCGAGTTTGAAAATAGTTTCAAATCCTTAGATTTTAAAACGGGACAAATCAAGGGCAATATTAAATTGAAAGAAGATGAAACAACTTTGGCAAGCACCATAAGTGCCGATGGCAAACGTTGGGCAGCTTATTTTCCCGACAATACCATTCGGATTTATGACGTGGAAAGTGGTAAAATAATTACCTCTTTTCCCATTGCGCCGAAATATGAAAAACAGATTTCACGGCAATTATTCAGATTTTCACCTTCGGGCGATGTGATTTATGTCCATTTCACGGACGGCGGTTTCACG
Source organism: Saprospiraceae bacterium (assembly GCA_043728105.1). Lineage (GTDB taxonomy): Bacteria > Bacteroidota > Bacteroidia > Chitinophagales > Saprospiraceae > JAAFJT01. The sequence goes on from JAYTMW010000986.1 coordinate 1,876, forward strand.
GAATTTGACGTAAAAACGGGCGTTTTTAAGCAAAAACTCAAGACTTATAACGCACCTTACTACGCTTTTTCGGACGATGGGCGTTTTGTGGGTGCGCTCGATGGCAACGCCGTTGTGTGGAAAGTAGGCGTGTGGAATGTGCAAACGGGACAAAATTTGATGGATTTGGTGCATAAAAATGACGGCAATCACCGCAGTTTCAATATATCAAACGATGGTAAATTGGTGGTTGTGATTGATGAAAACACCGAAGCCGTATATGACGTGTCCACCAAAACGTTGCTGAAAGTCCCAAATTTTACGTCAAGCTACGGCTTTGCCAAAGGCTTTTGGAACATGGACAACACCAAATTGGCCATTACGGGTGAAAATAGAGGCGTTCGCATGGTGAATAAATTGTATGAACAATTGGCAGAAACGCCAAATAGTGGTAAAGGCATTTCAAGTGTCGTTTTCACGCCCAAAGGCAGCGTTTATTTGACCATTGAAGGCGACCAAATCAATATTTTTCTGACCGAAACGGGCAAATTATTGGGTACATATTACAGTTTTAAAGACAGCAAAGATTGGCTTGTCGTAACGCCCGATGGTCGTTACGATGGTTCGCCCGATGCTTTCAAACGCTTGTATTATGTGAAAGGCGTGGAAGTTATTGCGCTCGATGCCTTGTTTGAAAAATTTTATACGCCCGGTTTATACGGTATGTTGATTGATGGCACACCGCCCGCACCGATTGAAGATAAAGATAATATCAACAACCTAAAACCCGCTCCGAAAGTCAAAATTCAATACGAAGTGCAGAACCGAAATTTGACCGTTGACGACGACATACCAAGCTACACGAATACGGGCGGCACGGCAAAATTGACCGTAAAAGCGAATTGTCCCGACGATGGTGTGTCTGAAATTCGTTTATATCACAACGGGAAATTGGTCGGTAGTGGTACTCGTAATTTGGTTGTTGAAGATGATAAAATTGAAAAAAACAAAACACAACTCTTTGATATCCCATTAGTTGAGGGCGAAAATCGATTTAAAGCAATTGCCTTAAATACCCAAAGAACGGAGAGCCAACCCGACGAAATTATCGTCAATTTCAAATCTAAGACGACCCCCTCAGTATCGGGCGGTTCTGCAAGCGATATTCAGTTGCATTTGGTCGTCATTGGCATCAATAAATACAAAAATCCGAAGTACAATTTGAACTATGCCACGGCAGATGCCTCGAGTTTTAAAGAGGCGATTGAAAAAGGTGGAACGGGTATTTTCAGCAAAACAAACATTGTTTTTATAGGTGATGAAAAAGCGACAAAAGAAGGTATTTCAGACGAGTTAGAAAAGGTAAAAACGCTTGCAAAACCACAAGATGTCTTCATTTTTTATTACGCAGGGCATGGTGTTTTAAATCAAAAAAAGGAGTTTTACTTAGTGCCTTATGACGTAACGCAACTTTATGGACAAGACGATGCTTTGGCTCAAAAGGGATTGAGTGCCAATCAGTTACAACAATTTTCTAAGGATATAAAAGCACAAAAACAGTTGTTTATTCTCGATGCTTGCCAATCCGCAGGAGCGATTGACCAAGTGATGGCAAGCCGTGGTGCAGCCGAAGAAAAAGCCATTTCACAACTCGCACGAGCTACGGGAACTCATTGGCTCACGGCATCGGGTAGTGAGCAATTTGCCTCTGAATTTCAACAACTTGGTCATGGCACTTTCACTTATGTTTTGCTCGAAGCATTGAGTGGAAAAGCGGATAAAGGCGGTGATAAAAAGATAACAGTTAAGGAGCTTGATGCGTACCTACAAGAGCAAGTGCCTGAACTCACTGCGAAATACAAAGGCACACCACAATTTCCTGCGAGTTATGGTTTTGGAAATGATTTTCCGATTGGAGTGGTGAAGCAATGACCCCCTCAGTATTTTGACCTTTTTAAATTAAAAAACGATTTAAATGACAGCAAAAAATCTATTTTTCATACTCTTAATCGCTCATTGTACAAGCCTTTTTGCTCAAACGCCAATGGTCGCTTATCGCAAAGAGGGCATTTGGTATTATTTTGATACCGACGGCAAACAGATGTGGGAACCTTACGCTGATGTGGCCGCTATGCCTGGCGGTTGGCAAAACGGCTTATCAAAGGCTTCGGTGATGGAAATTACGGGAAAAGATGTCAGCGATATAGGGGTCTCTCGCCAACAAGTTTTGTATGACAACAAAGGTAAAATCGTGTTTCGTCCTAAAATAAAGGGTAATTACCGCATTGTTTCGGGTATGGACATGGCAGGTTATGTTCAGATTATGGCGACCGACGAAGGGCGGGTTATCCTGTGCGACAAAGCGGGTAATGTGGTCTATGAAGGTATTAATTCGACGGGTCAATATTTGGGCGATGGCGTTGTGGTGTATCTAAAAACCGAAGAAGAAATGATTGCCGATGGCGATCAGAAGTACATTTTATTTGATGTAAAAGCGAAGAAAGAAATAGCCGTCGTTATGTGTTCGCGAATTCGGGGCGACTTCAAAAATGGTGCTGTTTTTTGTCAAAATGCCGCCTCAAATTGGGGTATGTTGAACCGAAAAGGACAACTTTCAAAACCGATGATTTGGGCAGGCGATTTGTTTGAAGATGAGGGACAACCAGAGCCACTTAATTTCGGTTTCCTTGCGCTCAAAGACCCTAAAACAAGCCTTTTATCCCTCATAAACAAGAATGGCGACATGGTTTTGGACAAAATTAATGAAATTATCTCGTTTTCTAAGGATTATTTTCAATGTCGTTTTAAGGCAGAAGACTACCGAACATGGCACACTTACGTTTTGGAAGATGCTAAAATAACGGAAATTGACCTTAAATATGGCGAAAATTTCGTCGGTACTGAGGGGTCACTTTTGCTGCGCAAAGATGCCGAAAACAGCCTAACAATTACCGATAAAACCCTCAAACCGATTGTCAAAATCAAGAGTTTCAAATACAGTGCTTTGGAAGTTTTCACGCACCATATTTGGACACAAACCGACACCACAAATGAGTTTGCCTTCACGTGCTACAACGAAAAAGGCGTAAAAACGGGCACGATTGAAGCCGAATTATGGGGCAAAGCCGCTTATGGTCACGTTCCTTTTATGAAAGACAGCCTTTGGGGTTTGGCAACTGAAAGCGGTAAAATTGTCGTGAAACCGACTTACAAATTCAAAGAAGACAATATACCAGATGTGAGTAATGGCTATTGGTGCGTGCCTGTTAGTCTCAATGATAACGATGTGCGTTTCGATTTTTACAATTTTAAAGGCACGCTGGTACTGTCAACGACGGCTGAAAAAGATGGTTGGGATTATATCGTGCCGCAAGAAGAAGTAACGACTTATCGAAATTTTTAAATGGTTAAATATCAAGAAAATGAAAAAAATAATCCTATTTTTTCTCTTTGCATACCCCCTCAGTATTTTCGCTCAAAATCCGCAATTTACCATTCAATCGGGCTTGCAAACGCCCGTCATTTCGTCCGCGATTTCGCCCGACGGCAGAACGGCTTTGACGGTTGAAGACAACCAAACACTCATCTTATGGGATGTGCAATCGGGCAAACAACTACAATCTTTTAAGGATATTGTTTTTGCTGATTTTAGCAAAGATGGAAGATTTTTGGAAATTGTAAGAGCGGATTATTCCTTCCAAGCACTTGATTTTAATGGTAAAATCATTCCGCAAGGGCCTGTTTTAAACGTTTCACCCGTTAAAAAAAATACGCAATCCGATAAGTTTTTTTGGGGAAATTCAGATCGTTATTACAGTGATGAGGGCTTGTTGCTCGCTTGGGGCAGTGTCGCTACAAAATATCGGGGCGTTATTGGTCGAATTATAAATTCAGCTAATTGTTATTCTGATAAGCTCAAAATTATTGCATCGGCGGGGAAGCAAGACACCCTAAATCTCTTAAATTCAATGAGTTTTAAAGTAGAAAAAACGTTTACATTGCGTAGTTTTATTTGGGGCAACCCCTATCCCCGAGAAACCGCCATTCAATATATCCAAATATCAAACGACGGAACGCTTTTGGCGGCGGGGCATAATGAAGCGTTGGAAGTGCAGGAAGTCGGAACGGGCAAAACCATTTTTACCTTCAAATATTATGACCCCAACAACGACAAACTGATTATCAATAAATTTGCCTTCTCGCCCGATGGTAAAAAACTACTCATTTTTTGTACCGATAAGACGATGCTGATTGACATAGCGACCAAAAAAGAGCTGTGGACAATCGCCCTAAGAACGAGTGACGACCAATACAGCCGTGGTACAATTTGCTTTTCGGACAATGGCAAACAGGTCTTGATTGGTAAAAATAAAATACTCAATTATTACGATGTGGCAACGGGTGCAATTGTGTCAAAATTAGCGGGTATTGCGCCATATTCCATTGATTATCAACAAATTGTGGGCGATAATTTAGTTGTTGAACAAAATACAAAAGCCGTTAATTGGAATCTTTTAACGGGCGAATTACAGAAAGTTTTGCCCGCAAATTTACCCGTCGAACAGTACAATGCTTACCATTTAGCGGTCAATAAAAAAGCGACTAAATTCTACAATTATTTGAGTGAAATTGACGTAAAAACGGGGTCAAATAAACCATTTGATAGGTTTGGCAACGCCGCAAGGGCTTCTGCATTGTCGCTTTCGGCGGATGAAAAACTCTTTTTACACTGTGTCAATTCGAGTGTCATTTTGAATGATAATTTACCAGAATTGTCGCATTTAGTCGTTTCAGATGTCCAAACTAAGAAGATTTTGTGGAAAAAAGAAGGAATTGATTATGCTCAATTCAGCCGCAAAGGGACAATGATTGCGGCAAGTACAGACAATAAAACGGGTTACGAAAAGGATAAATTTTGGCTTTTGGACAGCAAAACGGGCTCTATTATCAAAACACTTACCTTGCCACGCACCACCGAAAAGGTGAGAAATTTTATTTTTTCCGACAATGACACCTATTTATACGTTTGCAGCACAAGCGGTATCGTTTTTATAGAATTGGCAACAGGCAAAATAACAGAAATTCCTGTCCCGACGGCCAATTCAAAATCTTATCTTCAATACGCCATTTTTACGCCCGACGAAAAAAACTTAATTTTTAGTGATGGTAAGGGCAACGTACTTTTTTACAATATCGCAAGCCAAAGTTTTGAAACGGAGAAAACATTGAAAGCGCATCAAACTAAAATTTTGGCTCTTTCAGTTACCAAAGATGGTCGTTTTTTGTTCACAAATGCCAATGAAAATTTCGTACACGTGTGGGATTTGGAAACCCGCACACTCGCCGCCACGCTCTATTCAAATTCAGACAATAGCGGTTGGGCAGTTGTAGCACCCGACGGACGTTTTGACGGGACAAAAGACATGCAAGAAGGCATGTATTTTGTGAAAGGGATAGACCGAATTCCGTTGGCAAGTTTGTTTGAAAAATTCTATACCCCGCACCTTTTAAGCCGCATTTTGGCAGGTGAAAAATTAGCGCCCATTGATTTAAAAGTAGAAGATTTAAAGGCTGTGCCAACGGTAAAAATTATCATTGAAAATAAGCAACGCAACTTGACTGTGAGCGACGATGTGCCGAGCTATGATGTTGATAATCAACAATTTACCTTAAAAGTTCAAGCCGATTGTCCAAGTGATGCGGTGAGTGAAATTCAGTTGTTTCAGAATGGAAAACTGGTTGGTTCTACCCGCAATTTAACTGTAGAAGACGACAAAACTACGGGCGAAAAATCCATACTAAAAGTGTTTAATTTGGTTTTAAATAATGGCGAAAATAGGTTTAAAGCCATTGCCTTAAACAGTCAAAGAACGGAGTCTCAACCCGACGAAATTATCTTGAATTTTAATTCAAAAACGACCCCCTCAGTATCGGGCGGTTCAGCAAGCGATATTCAGTTGCATTTAGTGGTCATAGGTATCAATAAATATAAAAATACAAAATACAATTTGAACTACGCCACGGCGGATGCCACGAGTTTTAAAACTGCGATTGAAAAAGGTGGAACAGGCATTTTTAGCAAAACAAATGTCGTTTTTATCGGCGATGATAAAGCAACAAAAAGCGGCATTTCAAGTGAATTAGAGAAGATAAAAACCAATGCAAAACCCCAAGACGTATTCATTTTTTACTTCGCAGGTCACGGTGTTTTAAATCAAAAAAAAGAATTTTATTTAGTGCCACATGATGTCACGCAACTTTATGGACAGGACGATGCTTTGGCTCAAAAGGGATTGAGTGCCAATCAGTTACAACAATTTTCAAAGGAAATAAAGGCTCAAAAACAGCTCTTTATTCTCGATGCCTGTCAATCGGCAGGGGCGCTTGACCAAATCGTGGCGGCACGTGGTGCAGCCGAGGAAAAAGCGATTTCTCAACTCGCTCGTGCTACGGGTACGCATTGGCTAACGGCTTCGGGCAGTGAGCAATTTGCGTCTGAATTTCAACAGCTTGGGCACGGCACTTTCACTTATGTTTTATTGGAAGCATTGAGTGGTAAAGCGGATTTGGGTGGTGATAAAAAGATTACGGTGAAAGAGCTCGATGCGTACCTACAAGAGCAAGTGCCGGAACTCACGGCGAAGTATAAAGGGACTCCTCAATTTCCTGCGAGTTATGGATTTGGGAATGATTTTCCGATTGGCGTGGTGAAACAGTAGTCGGGGAATTTATTTCCCGCATCGCATAAGCCAGAAATAAATTTCCCGACTACATTTTTTTTCTAAATTATTCAAAATCAATTAGTTATGAAAACAGTACATGGTATTTCTTTTGTTTTAATATTATTCATTTTTGGTTGTAAAACGCCGACACCGCCGCAAACGTTATCGCTCGACGGCATGACTTTAACCTTGCCCGAAGGTTTTAAACTCGAATTTGCGGACAACGAAATGACGCACGACGGGATGAAAGCCCTTCAAAATGAGTATAAAAAAATCGAAGGCGGCAACACCGTAACGCTCAAAATAAATCGTTTTGATGTAGCTTATTTGAAGGACGAAGACCCCGTTTATCTCACTGAAAAATGCTTGTCGGGTTATCGTTTTTTCTTCTCTGAAAATCGAGGAGATAAATATCCGTACTCCGAAAATAGG
>JAYTMW010000987.1:0-5076 GCA_043728105.1 Saprospiraceae bacterium
TGTTGTAGCGGCGGTTTTAACCGCCGAAGCGGCAAAAATCATTAAAAACACGCCACTTCGGCGGTTAAAACCGCCGCTACAACAGGTTCTAAAACACTCATTTTTGCCAAATACGGAATTGCTGAGGGTTTTACTCATTATTATAAACATTTTGACCTTAACAGGTCAATCGGATAGTGTAGATTTAATGACCTGTTAAGGTCAAAATGTCTATAACAATCTCAACCGATCCCATTTTTTTAGTCACGTAGTGACATTTAGCACGGTATTATTTTTTATAATAAAACCCTTCCAATATATACATGTCGCAGGCGGGTATGGCAATTGGGAAAACGGTTTTTCGCTTCAAAATAGCCGTAAAGCCAAGTTAATTTGTTAGAAAATCTTTTCCACATTGCTTTTTTCTGAAAATAATATTTTAGGTTTGCGAAACAGTTTTTCGTTAAACAATTTACACCTAAATTTTATTTTTATGTCAAAAAACATACTCGTTTTAGCTTGCCTTTTGCTTACCTTTTTCAGTGCTTCGGCTCAATTACCAAAAGAATCTGCAAACGATCTCAACACCTATTTCAAACCTGTAAAGTGGCGCAACATCGGTCCATTCAGAGGTGGGCGTTCAGTGACGGCTACGGGCGTTGTGGGTGACATTCACACCTATTATATGGGTACGACGGGCGGTGGTCTTTGGAAAACCGAAGATAGGGGCATCAATTGGAGCAATATTTCGGATGGATTTTTCAAAACGGGTTCAGTTGGAGCGGTTTCGGTGTCTGAAAGCGACCCCAATGTCGTGTATGTAGGCATGGGCGAACACGCTGTGCGGGGCGTGATGACGCACCACGGCGATGGCGTTTATAAATCAACTGACGCTGGCAAAACGTGGAAAAAAATGGGGCTTGACCTCACCCAACACATCGCCCGAATTGTCATTCACCCAAAAGACCCAAACACGGTTTTTGTGGCGGCACAAGGCGCATTGTATAGCAAATCGTCGCAAAGAGGCATTTTTAAGTCAACTGATGGCGGTGTTACGTGGAAAAACGTGCTTTTTGTGGATGAAAAAACGGGCTGTAATGAGTTGTCAATGGACATGAATAATCCTCGTATTCTTTACGCTTCGATGTGGGAACATGGCAGATTGCCGTGGAAAGTTATGAGCGGTGGGGCAGGCAGTAGCTTGTATAAATCGGTTGACAATGGCGACACTTGGCAAAAAATGGAAGAAGGTTTGCCAAAAGAAATGGGTAAAATGGCGATTTCAGTGTGTCGTTCCAATTCTGAAAAAGTGTATGCCTTAATCGAAAGTGATTGGAGCAAAGAAGCGGGTGGTTTGTATGTGTCAAACAATGCGGGCAAGAGTTGGTCGCAAGTGACGAGTGAACACCGTTTGATTCAACGGGCTTGGTATTACATTGAATTATTCACCGACCCACTGAACGAAAATACGCTTTACGTGATGAGTGCGCCTTCTCTGCGCTCGACCGATGGCGGCAAAACTTGGGATGATATTTCAGGCACGCATGGCGACCACCACAATCTTTGGATTAACCCAAAAGATTCTAAAAATATGATTATTGCGGACGATGGCGGGGCGGCGATTACCTTCAATGCGGCCAAATCTTGGAGTTCTCAAAACAATATGCCAACGGCTCAATTTTACAGAATTAACGTTGATAATCAGTTCCCATATCGCATTTATGGTGGTCAACAAGACAATTCCTCGGTTTCGATAGCGCATAGAGAGTTGGGCAGTGGTCATATTTCTACGTCGAGTTGGACGAGTTCGGCGGGTGGTGAAAGTGCCTTTTTAGCGTTTAATCCCGATGATCCACGCTATGTTTTGGGCGGTAGTTATCAAGGCACAATCGAAGTTTTAGATACAAAAGCACAAGCGGGAACGAATATTATGGCTGCACCGATTCAATATTTGGGTCGTGATGCAAAGGATATGAAGTACAGGTTTAATTGGAATGCGCCTATTATTTGGTCGAAACATGAGCCTAATACTTTCTATCACGGGTCGCAAATGGTCTTGAAAACAAGCGATATGGGCAAGACGTGGACTGAAGCATCGCCTGATTTGACCCGCAACGAAAAAGAAAAACAAGGCAAACCGGGCGTGCCTTACACCAACGAGGCCGTGGGTGCAGAAAATTATTGTACACTTTCTTACATCCTCGAATCGCCGTTTGAAAAAGGTGTGATTTGGACGGGTAGCGACGATGGTTTGGTGCATTTGACAACCGACGGCGGCAAAAATTGGAAAAATGTAACGCCAAATGGCTTGCAAGAATGTTTGATAAATGCCATAGAAGTTTCGCCGCACGACAAGGCAACGGCTTATATTGCCACGACTCGTTACAAATTCAATGACCACACGCCAAGCATTTATAAAACCACGGATTATGGCAAAACGTGGACGAAAATTGTAACTGGCATACCAAACAACGCTTTTACAAGGGTTGTTCGAGAAGATACAGAACGTAAAGATTTGCTGTTTGCGGGAACGGAATTGGGTGTGTTTGTGTCGTGGAATGGTGGCAAAGATTGGTCGCCTTTTCAACTGAATTTGCCGATTGCCCCCATCACTGATTTGAAAATTCATCAAGGCGATTTAATAGCTGCAACTTCTGGTCGCTCATTTTGGATTTTAGATGATTTGACACTTTTCAGACAGTATAAAAAAGAGAATAAGCTCACTTTATTTCAACCCAAAAGTGCATACCTCGCAAATGGCAGAAGTGAATTGGATAAAAATGACGATGATTTTACAGGCATGTCATCAGAAGAAGGCGTAAATCCTGCCAACGGCATTGTCATTTATTATCATTTGAATGACGTTAAAAAAGATGCGCCAATTACACTTGAAATTAAAGACGCAGCGGGCAATGTGGTCAGAATTTTTAGCTCAAAAAAAGATAGTTTGTATAAAAAATGGGATGGCGGCCCTTCAGCAAATCCAACGCTTTCAACTGAAAAAGGACTCAATCGCTTCGTGTGGAACATGCGTTATTCAACGATGGCGGGCATACCTGATGTGTATTACGAAGCGAGCTTTGGCGGGCATAAAGCCATTCCCGGAAAATATACTTTTACGTTGAAGGCAGAAAGTCAACAAGTAACCACTACGGCAGAAATATTGGCTAATCCATTGTATCCCAATGATTTAAATAGTTATAAAGAATACAATATGATGATGACGCAAATGGAAAACGAGTTGACCCAAATGCACCAAATGGTCAATTTGCTTTATGCTAAAAGGGAACAATTAGAGCAATTACTCAAAAATTTGCCCACCGATGATGCCTTCAAAGCTGTAAATACTGAGGGGGCCTCTTTGGTAAAAAAAATGAAAACTTGGGATGAAGACATGGTGCAGAGGCAATCAAAAGCGTATGATGATGTTGAAAATTTCCCCAACAAATTTGCTGCTGAATATATTTTCTTAATCAATCAAACCGAAAGTGATATACCCGTCGTTAATAAACCGTCAATGGACAGAAAGCGTGAATTGGATGCGGAATGGGTGAAACTGAAGGCTAAAGGAACGGAGGTTTTGGAAAAAGATTTACCTGCGTTGAATAAAAAGTTGTGGGATTTGGGTGTTGGTGGGATTTGGAAAAAGTAAGCATTTGTAGCGGCGGATTTATCCGCCGATGAACATAAATAATTGATAATCAATAAGTTGCGAAGCAAATATAGAATTACAAATTACCCATTAAACATCTTATGACGTTTAATGGGTTTTCCTTTTCTAATATTTATGGCATCAAAAATTGAAGGAACATCGTTTGTCCATTTTTTTAAAACAAGAATGATGGCCACTATTTCAAGACGAGTTATAATGCCTACGATGAAAAAAATATAAAATAAGTAAGAAGAATGGCAAGTAAATATTATTTCAACGAGGGTTGCAAACATTAAAATTGTCCAAATTTTAGCTCCAATTGAGTGTGTTGCTATTTCTTTTTTAAATTTTATAAAACAAACAAGATATGTAAGTGCTTCTAATGCTACAATAATAACCAATTCAGTAACCCGCAAAGCGAAGTAATTTGGACATTCTAAATAAGTGGCAACTGCAAAAGAAAGGAAGAAAATAACGTCAATCGAAGAATCCAATCGTCGTAATTTGACTGTTGATATGTTGAGTTTTCGAGCTATAATCCCATCAAAAACATCGGATAATAAACCAATACTTAGGAAAACAATCGAAATACCGACATAATTATCTACCTTGAAATAACTCAGAGGAATTATCATTAACCCTAAAATTAGCCTTAAATAAATTAAAACGTAAGGGGTCTTTTCTATCCATTTTTGAATCATAAAGTATTGATTTTGAATGGTTTGAATATAAAAATATTAAATTTAAGAAATCCGACTAAAAACCCTCCTCTCCTTCTCATTCAAAGCCATAAACACCTTAATACATTCATTTTCAGGCTTCTCAAAATTAGGGTCAGTATCCAAAAGAGCAATGGCTTCGTTACGAGCAACGGCCAATATTTTACCATCTTTTGCCAAATCAGCGATGCGGAGGTTCAAAATGCCGCTTTGGGCTGTGCCTTCGATGTCGCCTGGGCCCCTCAGTTTTAGGTCGGCTTCGGCTATTTCAAAACCATCTGTGGTGCGTACCATTGTGTTGATGCGTTCACGACCGTCTTTGGAAAGTTTGAATGTTGCCATCAAAATACAGAACGATTGCTCTGCCCCACGACCCACTCGACCACGCAACTGATGCAACTGCGACAAGCCAAAACGCTCCGAATGTTCGATAATCATCACGGATGCATTTGGTACATTCACGCCCACTTCTATGACTGTGGTGGCAACCATAATTTGCGTTTCGTGCTTCACAAAACGTTGCATTTCAAATTCTTTGTCTTTGGCGGGCATCTTGCCGTGGACGATGGAAATTTGGTATTCGGGCATCGGAAAATCACGACTCAATGACTCGTGTCCTTCGATGAGATTCAATAAATCGAGTTTTTCGGACTCTTCTATCAAGGGATACACCACGTAAATTTGTCGCCCCATTGCAATTTGTTCCTTCATAAAACCAATCACTTT
>JAYTMW010000988.1:0-2130 GCA_043728105.1 Saprospiraceae bacterium
CAAGAGTTTATAAATTTGGTTGAAAAGTGCATCAAAATTACGAACAATCATTGATTTTTTTTAGCCGCTGATGGGGCAGATTTTACGCTGATTTTTCTAGAAATTTTGTGTAAAATCTGCCTTTAAAACTAAAATGTTATGGTGAATTCTAAAGCACTATGATTTATACTAAAAATTTGATAAGGCCTTTTTTAGAAAATATTGTTAGAAAAATTAATAACTATCCACCAAACTCCGCACCTCAAAACCCAACAAAACCGCATCCAATTCTGCCTTTGTTTTATACAAAATTGAATATTCAACATTGGATAAAAGATCAAAATAATTATCTTGAAAGGCTCCCTCAGTATTTGAGGTCAAATAAACACTTTTAAGAAGCGTAGAAGATTTTAGCTTGAAAATAAAACCATTATCCGCCTTTTCAACCGTCTTAAAAATCTCTCCTTTTTTCAAATTCAAATCTTTTGGTTGCACCAAATAACGGATGGATTCGGTTACTTTTTGACCATTTTCTAAGAAAGAAAGTTTCACATACACGTTGTTTTTCTTTTCTATTTTGTTTAATAATTGGTCAAAACCGACATTGTAAAACTCCTCGCTGGTGTCGGGTCGGACGGTGATATTTTTGGTGTCTGAAAAAATCATTCTACCCGTGAAATCGTAGGATTCTACTTGCAATTGACCTTTTATTTCTCTCAAACTATCATTCACCACGTGGATTCTTACCCTATCTTTTTCCGTTTTCATGGACACCAAAACGGGTGCGTAAGCGTCTCGCACGGCATAATGCAGGGCTTTCCAACGCCCAAAATAATCTATGCTCGACCACGATGCGGACTGCCAAACATCATTGAGTTGCCAATACAAAGTACCCATGCAATAAGGCTTTGCTCTGCGTTGTGCTTCCACGGCCATGCGGATACCTTGAGCTTGCACGAGCTGACTGACATAGACAAAATCCTTAAACGTTTTTGGGGTTTTAAACGACCTTTCGGTGTATTTTTTAATCAAAACGTTGCCTTTTGGATGTTTTTGATGCTGCAACATCACCTTCGATTCCAACGACCAATCCGTGGAATCGGAGAAACTTTCAATGGTTTCCCAATCGGGAAACGACTGAAAACCGTACTCCGACATGAACCGTGGCACCCGTTCTTCAAAGTGTTCAAAGGGCTTTTCATCGTGCCACACAAACCAATCGTGGTTGTCTCCCTCAGTATAGCTCTTGTTGTTGTAGCGTCCGAAGCGAGGCGAGCTTTCCCAATAGTTTGTTTGGTTTGCGTAGCTTTTTACCGCTTCTGGCAAAATATTATTAAATAAATCCATATAAGCCTTCCAAATTATCTCTTTTTGGTCGGGATTGAAACGAGGTTGCCAACCCCAATTGTGCCACGCTTCGTTAATCTCATTGTTGCCGCACCACAGCGCAATGCACGGATGCGTATTGAGCCTTTTCACTTGTTCAACGGCTTCCAATTTGGCGTTTTCTAAGAAGGCAGCATCGCCAGGATACATCGCACAGGCATACATGAAATCTTGCCAAACCAACATGCCTTTTTCGTCGCAAGCCTGATAAAAATCGTCGGTTTCGTAGATGCCACCGCCCCAGACTCTGAGCATATTCATGTTGGCGGCAAGGGCATTTTCGACCGTTTTGAAGTTGTCCGCACGGGTCACACGCTCTTGAAAAAAGTGTTGCGGAATGTAGTTTGCGCCCTTCGCAAAAAGGGGCGCACCATTCAAACGGAAGTAAAAACTTTCGCCGTGTGCATCTTTTTCGGTGACTAATTCAATGGTTCGTAATCCAATACGCTTTGTTTTTTTATCGAAATAGGCCCCCTTCCCGCCGCTTGCGGGATTTCCTGCGTCAACAGTATTTTGAGTATTATTACCAATATAAAATCCATCTTTTGTATGTTTAACATCAACATCCAAATCGTATAAAAAAGGTGTACCTCGGTCATGTGTCCACCAAAAAATAGGGTTCGTTATGTGGACTTCTGATTGAATATTATTAAGCCCTTGTTTCAACAAAATATTTTGATTAAAAGACTTACCATTAATCGTTACACCCACAATTGCCGTTGTTTCAAGGGTCGAATTTATGGATATGTTCACCTTTAAAATGGC
>JAYTMW010000989.1:0-9247 GCA_043728105.1 Saprospiraceae bacterium
TCATACCGCCATTTGCCATTGAAAACCGTTTGTCGCATGGCACTCTGCGCCCGATACCCCTCAGTATTATTGTGCGCCACACTGTAAAAATGGCTCAAATTACCTGTTTTAAAGCCCGTTTTACCTTGAAAACGCCAAAAACCATAGCTGCCTGCCGAGAGTTGCGTTTCAATAAAAGGTTTATCACTCGCTTCTTCGGTTTGAAGATAAAGCACGCCACCCGCCGCATTGCCGTACATGCCCGAAGCTGCCCCTCGTAATATTTCAAGCTGTTGCATCGCTCCCATGTCCAAATTATCAACATCCGCTTGACCGTCGGGCGTGGATTCGGGTATGCCGTCCACAATCAAGCGCACACCTCGGATGCCAAACGCTGCTCGTGCGCCGTACCCACGTATAGATATGCGTAAGTCTTGTGAAAAATTATCAGCATTGAGGGTAAACACGCCCGGCACGGTCAAAAGCGATTCGTTGAGTGACAGCTTTTGTTGCCCTTTCTGAATTTGATTTTGATTTAAAACAGAAATCGCAAACGGCGTGACGGCAGAAGCATTTTCAAAACGGGTTGCTGAAATGGTGACGGGCGAAAGTTCTTGAACTTCCACCTTCGGCATGGTGTCCTTCTGTACATTCGTTTGTGCAGAAAGATTTAGGGCAAATAATTTGACAAACGCTATGTGAAATATTAATTTCGCTTTCATTCGGCAATTTTAGACATAGTAATTGAATATTGAGCTACGAATTTGACTAATTATCGAATTTACGAATTTTGGATAGCTAATTTTGTAGCCCATAATTCGTAAATTCGACAATTCGTAAAATTCGTAGTCCAAATTTTTAGCCCTAATTTAACAAATGTTAAAGTTTTTGAAATTTATTTTCATTCACGTAAACGAATTTTAACAATATTACGTTAACAGTTGGTAACATTGTAGATGTAAATAAGTTTGCCCGTAAAAATTGCTAAAAAAAAACGATAGTAATTTTTATTATTATGTAAAATAAAATATTTAAAATATTGACTTTCAATCAGTTGTGCCAATTAATTATAATTTTTAATTGTTACTTAATTTTCCCTCACTAAAAAACAAAAGAAAAATATGGCTTCTAATGCTACAAAAATCTTGCTCGTAGAAGACGACCCAAATTTCGGTGATGTGCTTCGTTCTTATCTTGAAATGAATGACTATGACGTAACCTTAGCAACTGATGGTGCTGCGGGTTGGGAGGCTTTCAGGCGAGGTACAGGTTTTTCACTCTGTATTTTGGACGTGATGATGCCCAAAAAAGACGGTTTTACGTTGGCAAAAGACATCAAAGAAAAGGATAAAAACGTCCCTATCATTTTCCTCACGGCTAAAACCATGAAGGAAGATGTACTCAACGGTTTCAAAATCGGAGCTGACGATTATATTAGCAAGCCGTTTAATTCTGAGGAATTGCTCTATCGCATACAAGCTGTTTTGAAACGCAGCGCACCAAAAGCCGACCCAAAAGACGAAGTGAGAGACTACCGCATTGGTCGTTATAATTTCAACTATCCGTTGCGTATTTTGAAAATGGAAGGCAGCAAAGAGGAATACAAATTGAGTCCGAAAGAGGCGCATTTGCTCAAATTATTCTGTCAACACATCAACGATGTACTCCCACGCTCGGAGGCTTTGACGAAAATTTGGCAAGAAGATAATTACTTCACGGCTCGCTCAATGGACGTTTTTGTAACCAAATTGAGAAAATATTTGGCAGAAGACACAAACATCGAAATCGTGAATATTCACGGCAACGGTTTCCAACTTTTGGTCAAATCAGAAGAGCATGTTTAATTGATTTTTTCTATTTTAGGGATAACGACCCCCTTAGTATTTTGCTTTTTTTGAGCTGAAATACTAAGGGGTCTCTACAAAAACCCATAAAGCTCATTTCACGCTTTATGGGTTTTATTTTTGTTTTCACACAAGGCTTTTTAACTTTGCGTTAGAATTATTAAAAAAGTATGGGACAAGAAAATTTTAATGTCGTATTAAAAAATATGTTTTTACGTAAAATATTGATAATCAGCTTTTTATTTTTATTGGTACCATTGCTCATGCTTGCGGCGGATGCGCAACAATATTTTACCGAAGCCAATCAAGCCTATCAAGCGGGTCGCTACCCAAAAGCGGTTGAGCAATATGAAGCAATTTTAAAAAGTGGTGTTTTTTCTTCTGAATTGTATTACAACTTAGGCAACTCATATTATCGTTTGGGGCAAAACGGTAGGGCTATATTGAACTATGAACGAGCCTTGCGCTTGAGTCCGTCTAACGGAGATATTGAAAATAATTTGACCCTCGCACAAGCCCGCATAACAGAAAATATTGAACCCGTTTCACAAATTTTTTTGATAAAATGGGGTCAAATACTGAGGGGGTTGCTTGCGGCAGATAGTTGGTCGGTTTTGGGTTTAATTTTTTTGTGGACAGGTGTTGCAGGGTTTGCTATTTGGCTTTTAGGTCAAGAACGAGTTTGGAAAAAGCGAGGTTTTTTAATGGGTAGCATTTTAATACCGCTTAGTATCATCCCTTTTTTATGTGCTACAAGTGCAAAATCGCTTGAAGTAAACACTCAAAATGGTATCATTCTTGTCCCCGAAACGGCTATTCGCCCCGCACCCGATGCCAATGCGTTGCCTACGGGTATGTTACATGAAGGTATCAAGGTAGAAATAAAAGATAAGATTCAGAACCATATAAAAGTGAGATTACCAAACGGAGAAGAAGGGTGGGTAGAAGAAAAGGGATTAGAAAAAATTTAATTTTTGATATACATATAAATAATTTGTTAGTTGTACTCTAAATTAGAGTGGGTAATTTTCAATAAAAAAGGGGTTAAAGTATAAGAAACGGACGTGTTTCATCGTTCTTGGAATAGTTTTATCTTATAATTCTTATCAAAAGAAACTAAGTGCAATCGTGTTTCGTAAGTGAAGCCAGTAATTTGAGTTAAAAGGCAACTTTTTTCTAAAAATTATTATTCATCATAAACAGTTTTTTTTCTCCGAAATACCAAAAGCACGTGAACAACAACACATTATAATAACTGAACATTTTTCTAAAAACTCTTAACGGTGAAAAAACGATTTATTGCACTCTTTGCAATTCCATTATTTTTGTTTTCAAATCAAGCAACAGCGCAACGTGGATGGGAAGCGGGCGGCGGCATTGGCGTATCGCATTATTTTGGTGATTTGAATACCTCATTTAACATCTCGCACCCTGGCATAGCGGTTTCAGGTACGGCACGTTTTAATTTCAACGACCGTATTTGCGTTAAAATGTCTGCCACTTATGGCACAATTGGGGCAGATGATAAAGATGCCAAAAACGTGTTTGAAGTGCAACGCAATTTGAATTTTTCTTCTGCCATCGTGGATGGTGCGGCTCAATTGGAATTCAATTTTTTGCCTTACAACTACTTCGATGCCACGCAACGTTTTTCGCCTTATTTGTTTGCGGGTTTCAACGTTTTTAACTTTAACCCTACGGCAAAACACAACGGGCAATCGTATTCGTTGCGCACACTTGGTACAGAGGGGCAGTTTAAAGGTGAAGAATATTACACAACTCAAATGGGTTTTGTTTATGGTGGTGGTTTAAAAATTGCCTTAGACGAAGCATGGAGTTTGAACATAGAAGCAAGCGCAAGAGCATTGTTTACAGATTATTTGGATGATGTGAGTACAGTTTATCCAAAAATGACCGACCTTAACAAACAACGAGGGCCCGTGGCAGTTGCCCTTTCTGATCCGTCTATCAAGAATGCGGAAGGTCAAACCTACTCACTTTTGGGTCGTCAACGTGGAGAAAAAAGCAACAATGATATGTACACTTTTTTAACGGTGAGTTTGCTTTATTACTTTGGGGATTTGAAATGCCCGCCGCTTAATGGAAGATAAAATTTAGATAAAAATAATTCAAAAAAGGGTCAAAATACTGAGGGGTATTTTGACCCTTTTTATTTTTAAGCAAAAAGTATATTTTTTGAACATTGTAACGATTAAAAAATAAACAAGGCAATTTTTTTTGTAACACATAGGCACATAAAACACATAATATTATATATAAGCCATTGTTAGTCAACACTTTATGCGCTTTCTATGTGTCCTATGTGCCTATGTGTTAAAAAAAACTTTAATTTGACAATGTTATTTTTTTACTCGGTACTTCCTAAAAAAACACTATATTTAGCACTCATTCTAACATCAATTTTTCTAAACTTTTAAATTTTTTCGACCATGAAAAGAGTTTTTTTTACGCTAATTATTTTTTCCTTTTTTTTAGGCAAAATACAAGCTGCCCACATCTTGCTACCGATGGATTTGAAGCAAAAAGAACATTTAAAAGCTTACGGCATCACCTATTGGGTTTTGCAAAAAGAATTTGAAGCACATTGGCTTTTGAATTATAGAGGAGGTAGTTTTGCCTTTCCTCACCGTTTAGAATTTGAGAAAGAATGTAAAACCCGTGGTGTGTCGTATGAGGTTATTTCAGATGCACAATTTGCTGATATTCAACGAGATATACAAAATCCTGAAACCAATATGGAGGACATGAAACTCGAAGTTGCGCCTAAAATTGCGGTCTATACACCCGAAGTGGATGAAAAGGGCAAAGCCGTTCAACCATGGGATGATGCCGTCACTTTGGTTCTAACTTATGCCGAAATTCCTTTTGACAAGGTTTATGACCGAGAAGTTTTAGAGGGTAATTTGGCAAAATATGATTGGTTGCACTTGCATCATGAAGATTTTACGGGTCAATATGGTCGGTTTTATTCTTCTTATGGCAGCACAAAATGGTATCGTGACAACCAAATGAAAGCGGAAGAATTATCTCGTTCATTAGGATTTAAAAAGGTGTCGCAATGTAAATTAGCGGTGGCTAAAAAGGTTAAAGAATTTGTATCGGGCGGTGGATTTATGTTCGCTATGTGTTCGGCAGCGGACAGTTATGACATTGCTTTGGCGGCTGAAGGAACGGATATTTGTGCTTCCATTTATGACGGTGACGCTTCTGATCCTGATGCTCAAAGTAAGTTGGATTTTACAAAAACGTTGGCTTTTCATGATTTTCAACTCATTCGTGACCCCATGATTTATGAGTTTTCGACCATAGACAACAGCATGGGTCGCCCAAGAAATGTCAATACAGATTATTTTACACTTTTTGATTTCTCCGCAAAATGGGATCCCATTCCAACCATGTTGACCCAAAATCATACTAAAACGGTGAAGGGTTTTATGGGTCAAACCACCGCTTTCAAAAAGCAATACATCAAATCTGATGTCTTGACTTTGGGTGAAGCCAAACCTTACGGAGAGTCACGTTATATACATGGTGTGTTGGGTCAAGGTTTTTTCACTTTCTACGGTGGGCATGACCCCGAAGATTATGAACATCGAGTGACTGACCCAGAAACGGACTTGACGTTGCACCCCAATTCGCCTGGCTATCGTTTGATTTTGAATAATATTTTGTTCCCTGCGGCAAAAAAGAAAAAGAAGAAAACGTGATTGGGTGGATAGTGGTTTAGTAAACGCAAATTTTATTGAATACAGATTATTTTCAAAAAAATTTGTAGTAATGAGTGAATAATAACATGCTCAAATTAAAGTTTTTTTTGCAACACATAGGCACATAGGACACATAGAAGTTACATAAAGTATTGTTTATTAAGGACTTACATATAATACTATGTGCCTATGTGTTTCAAAAAAAATACTTTATTTTACTCGTTACATATTCAATTAGATTTGCTTTTACTAAACCACTTCACTGGTCTAAAAAGACCAATTTATCGAGCGTTTTCAAAAAATGTTTATGTTGGTTCAACAACTTGCGATTAAAATGATTTTCTTTTAACATTTCTTTTTATCCTCAAATAAAAATCTTTTGGAACAATTTTTCGTTTTAAGATATTGGATTTATATCCCCTCAGTATTTTACGTCAAAATTGATATTGATAAAACAAGAAATTGTTTTTAGTTTTAGAAAAAGAACTCATTTTAACATGAAGAAAATATGTTTATCATTGATTATCAGTGTGTTATGCTTGGCAAAATTCCATGCATCCACGATACTCGTGCCCATGGATTTGAAGCAAAAAGAGCATTTGAAGGCTTATGGCATCACTTTTTGGATTTTAGGAAAAGGTGTTGAAGCACATTGGTTGCTAAACTATCGAGGTGGTAGTTTTGCGTTTACACATTCGGTTACTTTTGAAAAAGAATGTAAAACCCGTGGTGTGTCTTATGAAGTTATTTCAGACGCTGCATTTTCAGCCATTCAACGTGAAATTCAGAATCCAGAGACCAATATGGAGGATATGAAGCTCGAAGTTGCGCCTAAAGTTGCAGTTTATACACCCGACGTGGATGCCAAAGGTAAAAAAGTGCAACCGTGGGATGATGCAGTAACGATGGTTTTAACTTACGCTGAAATCCCTTACGAAGTCGTTTATGACAGAGAAGTAACGGAAGGCAAATTGGCGCAATATGATTGGTTGCACTTGCATCACGAAGACTTTACAGGTCAATATGGTCGTTTTTATCGTAGTTATGGACATACCTCTTGGTATCGAGAGAACCAACGAAAAGCCGAAGAATTGTCTAAAGCTTTGGGTTTTCAAAAGGTTTCGGAATGTAAATTGGCAGTTGTAAAACGCATCAAGGAATTTGTTGTAGGCGGTGGTTTTATGTTTGCCATGTGTTCCGCTACGGATAGTTACGATATTGCTTTGGCGGCTGAAGGTGTTGATATTTGCGCTCAAATTTATGATGGTGACCCCTCTGACCCGAACGCTCAACAGAAATTAGATTTCTCAAAAACGTTGGCGTTCAAAGATTTTCAACTCATCCGTGACCCAATGGAGTATGAATTTTCTACGATTGACCACAACTACGGTCGTCCGCAAAGCCCTGAAACGGATTATTTTTCCTTGTTCGATTTCTCCGCAAAATGGGATCCTGTGCCGACTATGTTAACGCAAAACCACACTAAAACGGTGAAAGGTTTTATGGGTCAAAGCACCGCTTTCAATAAGCAATATCTCAAATCAGATGTGTTGATTTTGGGTGAAACGAAACCTTATAGTGAGGTGCGTTACATTCACGGCGTGGCAGGGCAAGGCTTTTTCACGTTCTATGGTGGTCACGACCCCGAAGATTATCGACACTTTGTAGAAGATCCTGAAACAGATTTGAGTCTTCATCCAAACTCTCCGGGCTATCGTTTAATTTTGAATAATATCTTGTTTCCTGCAGCAAAGAAGAAAAATAAAAAGACTTAGTTTTTTAAGGAACAAAGGTTACAATACTGAGGGGGTCGTTCACACGTGTGAACGACCCCCTCGATATTTTAATCTAAACTATATTCTATATTAGTAAGTGAAATCAATTTAACAAATTACACCATTAACTTTTTCATTACAGGTCTCAATTGCTTCCATCTTTAGATGGAGAATAAGGAATTCAATATTTTATTCTCCATCTAAAGATGAGGCAATTGAGACCTGTGATGAAATGGTGGATGTTATATTAATTCAATTACTAACTAATTAAAAATCAACACTTTACAATATTTATCATTCATAATTTATCATTCATCATTAAAAAAAATTACCCTTGCGTTTTAATTTGCTCAATCAATTGTTCAGCCGCAGGAGCTAAATTTGGTTGTGCTTCTTTCGCCGCTTTCAAGGCTTTTTCAGCCGCCGTCAAAGCATCTTTTTTCTTGCCCAAACGCATTAAAGTGTGGGCATACCAATAATGATATTCACTCAAACCACCATTTTCAGCGGCTTTTTTCAAATACCGTTCTGCATCTCCTAAAACTGTTTTGTCGTAAGGAAAAGCATCAATCATTTGTTTGCCCGTTGTATAAAGTTTGCGAGCATCATTTTTGGCTTGTTTTTTTACAACCGTTTCGCATGTTTTGCAGTAGTCTTTTGGGTTGTTAGCGGCTTTATAAAATTTCATATCCGCTTCGAGTGCAAAATCTTCTGCCCGAGTTGGCACATTTGACTTCATTTTTTCCTTAGCTTCCTTGTGTAACTCTGCACTTTTGAATTGAATGGCATTTTCTAAGGTTTTGTAACAAGCGTCTTCAATGCGTTCTTTCACACGAGGCTCGGTGTAAAGCAAAGTGATTGCACCACGGTTTTTTATCAAAAGGTCAAAAACTTTTGAATCTGATTGCGTTGTGCCTTCATAAATAATTTTCAAAGTGGAGGGTTGTGTCATATCCGCTTTTTGCAAATATTCATTGACAATTTTCAACGACGATTTACCCGCCCGATTGAGCGCACGCACATAATTCAAAATCAATTCAGGCTCACGTTTTCCTTCTTTATAATCTTTTTCAAAATCCTTAGAATTATCAATTTTACCCATTGAGCCTTTTGAAAAAGCCATTAATTGATCAACACCCAAGCCACCCACGCTACGATTCACGATGTCGCCTTTCTCATTCAAAAAAAGCAAAGTCGGATAAGCCGATACGTTAAATTTATCTGAAAGACTTGGTCCTTCGCCTTTTTCCATATCAATTTTTAGATTGATGAAATGGTCGTTGAAATATTTACCCACTTTTTCATCTTTAAAAGTAGTGGCAGCCATTTTTTTGCAAGGGCCACACCATTCAGCGTAGGCATCCACGAAAACGAGTTTATCTTCTTTTTGCGCCTTTTCTAATGCCTCTTTAAATGTGCCGTGAAAAAATTCGATGCCTGCATCTTGAGCTTGTGAAAATTGGTAAGCCAAAAGAAGGGATATGGATAAAATTATTTTTTTCATTTTTATAGTTGGATTATTTTTTACATTAAAAATAGTGAAAATACTGAGGGGGTAGCTTGAATATGAAATAAACTGCAAATGTAAAATATTGATTATCAATTTTTTATGTTATAACTTTGCAATTTAGAATTATTTCTTGGTATCTCAATACCCGAAAGCATTGAACCCGAAAGGCAAGTTTCTTCCAACTCTTCTTGCGAACCTCTAAACACATTTAAGTCAATATATCCTTCAATGCCTTTGAGTTTGCCCTTGTTTCCATATTGCCAAAAGAGCCATTGCGCACTGCCCAAACGAGGAGGCGTATCGCCATATTTAGCAATCCAAATCGGATATTTATCAAACTCGCCGACTATAAATTGATTGTAAAATTTATAATGTGTGTAGATGATAGGACGAATGCTATACTCTAATTCA
>JAYTMW010000990.1:0-3997 GCA_043728105.1 Saprospiraceae bacterium
GATAGGTAGCATTATCCGTCACCATTTTTGGCAAAACCGTAGGGGCGGAACTTCCGTAATAGGCATTATAATCAACTTTTAAACCCGTATTAAATTTGCTTCGCTTGGTAGTGATTAATACTACGCCGTTGGCAGCACGAGAACCATAAATTGCGGCAGCTGAAGCATCTTTTAATACAGTTACTGACTCAATGTCGTCAGGACTAACATTATCCATCGGAGCTTCAATACCATCTACTAAGATTAATGCACTTGCATCGTTTAGTGTTCCTACGCCTCTTATCCTAAACGTAGTTTGACCATTGCCTGCCTCCCCTGTGCTTGAATTAGCAAACACTCCAGGCATTAAACCATAAAATATTTGGGAAGCCTGCGTAAGCGGTCTATTAGAAATTTCAGCAGCATTGATGGTTGAAACGGCACCTGTGAGCGATTTTCTCTGTTTCGTACCATAACCTACGACAACGACTTCATCAAGCGATTTATTATCTACTTTCAATAAAATATTGATTGTAGATTTATTACCCACTGCCACTTCTTGAGCTAAATAACCAACATAACTAAATACCAAGACAGATTTTTCATCAATAATAGCAAGTGAATATTCACCATTTATATCAGTTGTTGTACCACGTACAGTACCTTTTACGGTTACGGTTACACCAGGCAGTTTTTCTCCATTCTCATCAGTAACCAGTCCTTTAATGACAATATCCTTGTTTGCACCTTTATATAAATCTTCTTCTTTTTTAGCTTCCTCAAAAAACAGAAACTTCTGTTCGGTGTCTCTCTTCAATACTATTTTACTGCTTACCTGCACATATTTAATATGTAAGGGTTTCAATAATTTAGTGAGTACGCTTGAGAGAGCTTCCTCATTTGCCGAGAGGCTGACTTTTTGGCTCAATTTTAAATTTCTCGAATTATACGAAAACTTAATTTTAACAGCTTTTTCAAGAGATGCCAAAGCATTTTCTAAGCTAACATTATTTACTACAAGAGTTACTTTTGAGTCAAGAATCTCCTGCCCCTTTACGGGTACCGCCATCGTCACACTGGCAAATACAAGCATAATAATTGTTGGTAAAATTGAACTTTTTACGAATTGAAAAAGTAGCCGTTGATAAATAATTTTTTTTTTCATACTTTTGATTGTTGGGTTTATACTATGTTTAACTACTGGTACTTACTGACATTCCAAAGCCTTTAAAGAGGAGTTTGGAAATTTTGAGGCGTTTGAAATGTTACAGCATTTCGACGCCTTTTTTGTTTCATTTTTTTAAATCATAGGCAATTAATATTAGTTTAATTACATTCGTTTGCGGTAATAATCACATGATTTCCTTTTATTTCATACTTCGCTCCATTTCCTAAACTCTCACAAATAATTTTTAATTTTTCGGGCAGTGGTTCATCACTCAAAGAAGTAGTCAAATAACAATTTCTTAGTTTCTCCTTTGGAAAATCTATTATAACAAGATATGCTCGCTCAATGGTATTAAAAATTTGGTACACAGGCGTATCTCTAAACTCAAAACTTAACTGTTCAATCGCAATAGGTTTAACTAAAAAAGACTCATCCTTACCGATGGCTAACACCCTATCAAAAAGTGCTTTTTTTCGGATAAATTTTGCCGCTTGATTAGGCAGTAGTATTATTTCCTCGTTAATCTTATTGACTATTGCTTTGTTTGAACTC
This sequence comes from Saprospiraceae bacterium, assembly GCA_043728105.1. Taxonomy (GTDB): domain Bacteria; phylum Bacteroidota; class Bacteroidia; order Chitinophagales; family Saprospiraceae; genus JAAFJT01. The sequence continues at coordinate 1,700 of JAYTMW010000990.1, forward strand.
ACACGCACCTTTCCAGTCCGAACCAATACTTGCACGCTGGGCTGATTTTCGTAAGCTACCACCCTAAAACTTGTTCCATATACTCTCGTAATTACTTCGCTGGCATAAACAAAAAATGGTCTTTCAGGATTTTTACTTACCTCAAAAAATGCTTCGCCAGAAAGAAAAATACTACGCTCGGAGCCTTCAAATATCTTCGGGTAACTTAGCTTACTTTTAGGTTGAAGCAAAACCGAACTCCCATCTGAAAGTGCAATTAACTGTGGCTTTTCTGAATGATTGACTTGCTCAATAAGAGGGCTATTATTAGCTTGCTCCACAAGGCTTTTATAAATAATATCTGTTTGTTGATTTTTGAAGAAATAATTGGCAAAGACAAGACCAATAATTATACTCGCCGCAACCCTAAACCACATAAAATCCCGAATACTTTTGGGTTGTTCAGTACTGTATATTCGCTCCCAAGTTTCTTGAAGAGCTGCTTGGGTTTCTTGGCTGGATATTTGTGTTTCCTCCACTTTCATTGCCAGTATCCACAACCGAGCAATTTCTACTAATTTTGCCCGCTCAGGATTCTCCAGAGTCCAAATTTGCCAGTTCATAGTGTCTTCATTAAACCTAACCCATTTTTGAAAAGACTCATCGGACAAAAAATCTTCTGCGTTGTGGTAATTATTGCGATTTTTCATTCTAAAAATTTATTACTCATGATTATAAAGAGAGAGGGCAATAATAAAATTTGGTACTCAATAAAATTCATTTTTTTTCTAAAAAAAGGATAATAGAAGTAAACTATCTATCATCAAAACCAAAACATAGTTTAGAAAATTTTTTCTGAGCTGAAGAATAGCTCTGTGAAGTAAGTTTTTGGTAGATTGGTAATTCATATTTAAAACTTCAGATATCTGTTCTACTGAAAGTTTCTGGTGATAACGAAGGTACAATGCCTCCTTTTGCCGTGAAGAAAGAGAATTGATAAATCTGTTTAATTGTTCTACTTTTAATGCCGTTGCCTCGTCAGCAATTAGCTGATCTTCAATGGAGAAATCAAATAGAAAATCAACTAAGTTTATATCTCTTGCCTGATTGAAAACATAATTTCGCCCATATACTCGGGCAATTCGTTTACGCACACTTACAAGTAAGTAGGCTTTTACAGAGATGACTTCATCTAATTTAGTACGATAAGTCCATATATCCACGAATACATCTTGGACACAGTCTCGCACAGTATCTGTATCTGTTATCATCAAGGTTTTTCCATAATTCACCAACAAACTATAATACTTTTCAAATAATTGAGAAAACGCAGCCTGATTTCCAGCTTTTAACTGACTCCAAAGTATGCTATCTATAATCTTTTTATTATCTCTTTTTAGATCCTCCAAAAAAATAGTATTTTCCATATAAAGCAGTAAAAATAAATAAAACTTCGATGATAATCGATAAAATAACTTATCACAAAAGTAACTTGGCAAAAGCTATACGCAAACAGCCGATTAAAAATTAAAGCAGTATTAATAATTTGATAACATACATTGTAGTTTGTTGATTTGATTGAGGTACGGGATTAAGATTACCCTCTGTTTTAATGAAGGTATCAATTACTGACTTGATAACACAAAAGACATTTTGTCCAGATTTAAACTGCCCTAAGACTACCTGTTTATCTTGATATTTCCAATAGCACATTCTGAGACATTGTTGTCTGGCGGAATGTCCAGATTATAAAGACATGGGAGTAAAAATTTCGGTTTTAACTGTATATTGTATTCCAATGAATGAGGTTCTTCATCAATTTTGGTGAAAAGTATCTAATAAAGTAATTTTAGAAAATAAATTTTCACCAAAAACTTGCCAATTTACAAATAAAAGAAGAATACGAGAATTTAAGCGTCCACGATTTTGCAATGGTAATAATCTTTCACCAAAATTGACGAAGAACCTCATTGGCAGGAATATACACAAAGCGGGCGTTGGAATAAAAACTATGAAAATTGGTATCTATTAGCATTTTTTCGTTTCAATCCATCTTTGCCCAAAGCGGGCGTTAGAATACTCACTACCCTTTTCGATGCTCAAGTAAATTTCAAGTTTCAATCCATCTTTGCCCAAAGCGGGCGTTGGAATTCATAATAGCTCCTGATTGCTTTACCTCAATCTCAAGTTTCAATCCATCTTTGCCCAAAGCGGGCGTTGGAATATTAATGTTGTTCGTCATGTTCATTATTGTATTTGTTGTTTCAATCCATCTTTGCCCAAAGCGGGCGTTGGAATTGTTACGGCAAAAGGTTTACG